>CALWZB010000001.1 GCA_944385915.1 uncultured Clostridia bacterium
ACCGTAGCTATGGGAGACCAGAACATTGGTGCCAATGGAAAGACCGAGAAAGATATTGGTCAGCAGGTTGGTCACCGCGCCGGTGGAGCCTACCGCGGCAAGGGAAGTGCTTCCCGCGAATTGTCCCACCACGATAACGTCGGCAGCGTTGAACAAAAGCTGCAAAATGCTGGAAAGCATCAGCGGAAACGCGAACCGCAATATTTTTCCGGGCAAAGGACCCGAACACATATCCATTTCGTAGGATTTCATTTTTTCCTTCCTTTCTCCAAAAAAACTATTACCTATTATAGGACCTTTTTTTGAATTTACAAGTCTCTTTGCTCCTTTTTAGAGGGATTCTCCCAATTTGGCACAATTAGAGAAAAAAAGCCATTGAAAATAGTAACTATATATAAAAGGATGAGATAACTTTTGCCATTTTGAACAGATTCTTTTTGATTTATCTTCATTGGATTGATAAAATCAGACCTTTATGATAAACTGGAAACAAAGCAATATCCAATAAAAGGAGGGGTTTTATGGCGAGGATCGTAGGCGCCGGACTGATGACAGGGTATCTTTGTACCGCCCAGTGCCGGCATTGTCTGTATGGCTGTTCCTATCATGGAAAAAAAGAATTCATTACCCCCAAAAAGGGCGATGAAGTACTGAGAATATTGAAAGATGCAGGGGTATACAGCCTTCATATCGGCGGGGGCGAGCCTTTTTTGGATTTCGATTCCTTAGTGGAGACCATCCGGTCGATGAACCGGTATCATATCGCGGTGGATTACATCGAAACCAACGCCTATTGGTGCTACGATAAAAAGAGCGCGGTGGATAAGCTGACCGTGTTAAAAAAATTAGGGGTAGATACTGTTATGGCGTCGGTGGATCCCTTTCACATCGAATATGTGCCGCTGTCCCGCCCTCTTTTGATGTGCGAGGCGGCAAGGGAAGTGGGGATCGGTTATTTTGTCTGGCAGGATCGCTTCCTTCGAAGACTGCTTCCATTGGATCCAAACCGGGTCCATACCGAAGAAGAGCTCAAATCCCTTTTAGGGGAAAATTACCTGCTGGATACCGCAAAGGAATACGGGGTAGGGATGAACGGAAGAGCGCTTTCCCTCGCCCGGAAGCTGTATCCTCTGCGCCCGGCAAAGGAGGTCGCATCCAAAAAGCCATGTTCCAGGATCCTTCGGGGGCAGCATTGTCACATTGATATGTACGGAAATGTGATCCCGGCGGGATGTACCGGAATCTCCATACCGCTGACAGAATATTTAGAGGAGACGTCTCTTTTTGATCCGGAGCAGTATCCGGTGCTAAGCCGGCTTTTGACCGAGGGGACCAAAGGGCTTTTGGCGTATGCTCAGCCTTTGGGGTTCGACGGGGAAACGCCCTGTGCCACCAACTGTGATCTCTGTTACCGGATCCGGTGTTTCTTAAGGGAAAAGGCGCCGACGCCGGAGGTTGGTCCCGATTGTTTTTACGAGATGATGAACGGCATTTAAGACGTAAAAAAGCCGCCCGTTTGGGCGGCTTACAGTATTTTTTCAAATCCGATGCGTTCGCTTCCGTCCGCAAGGTAGATCCGTCCGCATGGGGTAAATCCGTTCTTTTGCAGATGGCGCTGCATAGGAAGATTGTTTTTATGGGTGTCGATCCGAACGCTTTCGGCGCCCTTCTCTTTTGCGATCTTCTCCAGCTCCCGCAGCAAAACGCCCGCGTATCCCTTTCCCCGAACTGCGCCGGAAACTACTACCCGGTGAATGGTGATGTACCGGCTTTCATTGAGCCAGTTTCCGTCGTAGATTTTTTGGTAGGTGGGTTCGCTTTCTTCCTGGAGCACCGTATAGGCGACGGGAAGGTCATTTTCGTCGGCGACCACATAGGCGGCGCCTTTTTCAATATCTGCCAAAAGGACTTCGGGATTAGGGTAGCCCTTTTGCCATTGGTCGATTCCCTTTTCCTTTAGAAAAGCCTTTGCGTTTTCGATGATCCCACAAAGAACATCCAGGTCTTTCGGCAGCGCTTTCCTGACAATCATAACCGTCCGTTCCTTTCTGAAAGACTTTGTTGTCCAGCAGAAAAAGAGACGCAGCTTCCTGCGCCTCTCTTAAAGCTTTATGGTTGCAGCCGCTTTCTTTATACTGCGCGGGTAACTTTTCCGGAACGCAGACAGCGGGTGCAGGCATGAACACGACAGGGTTTACCGTCAACGATCGCTTTCACACGCAGTACGTTGGGTTTCCACGTTCTGTTGGTACGACGATGGGAATGGGAAACCTTGATCCCGAACGATACTCCTTTGCCGCAGAAATCACATTTAGCCATATTCTGCACCTCCTTCATAAACATATAACGATAGAATTCTAGCAGAATTCCCCGGGAAAATCAAGTCCTTTTTTGAAGATTTTTAAAATTCTTTTCCTTTCCCTTGTTTTTTTAAGGGAAAGTCAGTATAATAATGGAAAGGATTTGGGAGAGAAAGGAGAATTTTTATGCCGCTTGTTTCCGAGTATGCTTATGTGGCTGAATATCTGTATGTACTGCTTGTCCGAGCCATTGCGCTGGTGATTTGCCTTCCGTTTCATGAGTGTGCCCATGCCTTCGTGGCGTATAAATTGGGAGATCCTACAGCGAAAAATCAGGGGAGACTGACGTTGAACCCCTTTAAGCATTTGGATCCCTTCGGCGCGATTATGCTGATGCTTGTAGGGATCGGTTACGCGAAGCCGGTTCCCATTTACCCTTACCATTTTAAGAATCCCAAGGTGGGGATGGCTCTTTCTTCACTGGCTGGACCCTTATCCAATTTATTGCTGGCGTATTTTGCGATGATTTTATATAAGCTTTCCATTATTGGGTATTTTCTTTTGATAGAAGTTCCTGTTGCCGGGGAGCTGATGGCGAATTTGAGCAATATTTTCAGTATTTTGGTAGGGATCAACGTGGGGTTAGCGGTATTTAATCTACTTCCCATTCCTCCTCTCGACGGTTCCCGGATCGCGACGCTCTTTTTATCGGATCGCACCTATTTTTCCATTATGCGTTACGAGCGCTATATTATGCTGGGCTTGTTTGTACTGCTGTTTAGTGGTGTTTTGGATCGTCCGCTGGGGATTTTACACAGCGCGGTGTTTTCCTTATTCGATTTTCTGACCGGTTACATCGATTTGCTGTTTGCGCTTTTGTAGTATGATGGAAAAGACGTTGGAATACCGGGTGGGAGAGTTTGAAGGTCCTTTGGATCTTTTGCTTTACCTGATCTCAAAGCATCGTATGAAGATCGAAGATGTGGAGATCACCTCTCTTTTGGACCAGTATATGGCCTACATCGACGCGATGAAGGATGAGGATCTGGAGATCGCATCTTCTTTTTTGGAGATGGCGGCACGGCTTGTGTATTTAAAGACCCTTTCTCTGCTGCCACGTCATAAGGAAGCAGAAGAGATCGTCGTAGAGATCAAAGGACAGCTTTCCGAATACCGGCTTTGTAAGGAGATGGCGGAAAAGCTGCGAAAGAAGCAGGAGGGGGTTTGGCCCTTCGTCCGGTCGCCGGAGCCGGTGCCGGTGGAAGCTCTTTACCGAAGGCCCCATCCC
>CALWZB010000002.1 GCA_944385915.1 uncultured Clostridia bacterium
GGTCCCATCAGCAGTACGCCTTTGGGGATCCTGGCGCCCAGGTCGTTGAATTTCTTGGGGTATTTGAGAAAATCGACGCTCTCTTTTAACTCCTCTTTTTCCTCATCACAGCCCGCCACTTCGGCAAAGGTCGTCTTTTTCCCCTGCTGGACCGGGTTTTTCAAATTGGCCTTGCCAAACTGGTTCATCTTTCCGCCGCCGGCCTGACGCAGCATAAAAAACCACAAAAGCGCCATACCGCCGATAAGGATCACATAAGGAACGATGCTCAAAAGCCAGCTGTTGTCTGTGGCGCGGATCCAGTTATACTCGATCCGGGAATCGGGATGCTCCGCGTTATAGGCATCCACATACGGCTGGACCTGTTCAATAAAAAGGCTCACCGCCGGAAGGGAGTAGGTGATGACCGCATCGGGATCATCCTTCAGCTTAAACGCCAGCTCTCCGCTTCCCAGGTCGATCTCATAGGTGGTGACCTGCTGATCCTCGAAAAAGTAGATGATCTCGGAATAGCTGTAGCTTTTGGGCACAGGCATCAGCAAACGCATCAAATAGGAAGAACCGATCAGCATCGCGCCAACGATCAAAATGGCAATAATGATGGTGCTGCTGCGTTTTTTCTGCATTGAATCAACTCCTAATCGTATATTTATTTATAGAAACTACTCTTGGTAAATTTCTGGCTTCAACACTGCAATATGGGGGTAATTCCGGAACACTTCGTCGTAATCCAATCCGTAGCCCACCACAAACTCGTCGGGAACCACAAAACAGTTATAATCCGGCGTCAAAGGTACCGTCCGGCGCTCCGGTTTATCCAAAAGGGTTACGATCCGAATGGAGGCAGGCCCCCGGTCGGAAAGCATTTTGGTAATATAATGAAGGGTTTTTCCGCTGTCGAGGATGTCCTCAACGATCAAAAGATCATAGCCATGCAGGTCGATGTCCAGATCCTTGATGATCTTGACGGCACCGCTGCTCACCGTCCCGCTTCCGTAGCTGGACACCGCCATAAAATCAATGCGACAGGGAAGGTCTATCGCGCGCATCAAATCCGCCATAAACACCACCGAGCCTTTTAAAACGCCTACCATCATCAGTTTTTTGCCCTGGTAATCCGAAGCGATCTGAGCACCTACCTGGCGGATTCTCTCCCCGATCTCCTCTTTAGTCAGCAAAACTCTTTCAATGGCATCTTCCATACGGTCAACCGTTTTCATATCCATCCTCTTTTCCCGTTTTTTCCAATATACCGGCGCACACGGTATGTCCTGCCGCCTGCGCCGCCCGCTGGTCAGGTCCTAAAAACTGCGCCCAGCAAACGCCGAGGTCATCCGACAAAAGCAGGGCTTTCGCCCTTTGGTTTTGGGTAAGGTGCGCCTCGGAGTACAGCTTTTTCAGCGTTCGGCTTCTTCGCTTTTGCAACCGGATCCGGTCTTTGGCCATCCGGTTTCTCAAAAAAAGTTTCCCATGTATTGTATCATAGTTCAGGTAAAAAATGTAGTGATTTTTATGAATTTTTTCTTCCAAATCCCATTCCTCCGGGGAAAACAGCCGGTATTTTAGCTGGCACGCTCCCTTTTCCCCAAAAAAGACGCCCGTTTCCTTCCATATTCCGGCTTCCGGCGTAAGCAAAAAGCAAACGGGGGCGTGCGTTTCTTTTTTTTGATAGTAACAGCTTTCCCCGTCAAAAAACAAAAACCCTTCTCCTATGCTCAGGCGGCTTCCCGGTTTCAAAAGAAGGTCGTTGGCTCTTTGAAGCCCCTCCCATGTCACCGAAAGCCCTTTGCTTTCCAGGTAAAGAGCCAGTACCCGTTTGCGCACCGGAAGAGGAAGGGTGAGCATAACATCCTTTTGAAGGCGGCCGTCAAGCAGCGCTTTTTGTAACCCCTCCCCGGCGAGAGAGGAAAGGTATTCTTCATCCTCCGCCGCTGAAGCGGCAAGCCGAAGGACACTTTCCTCGAAAGCGGGGTTGAGTGCTTTGAGCTCGGGCAAAACCCTTCGCCGGATCCGGTTTCTCGTATAGGCTTCGGATGCGTTGGTGCTGTCTTCCACATAGGGAACAGCGTATACGTCAAGATACTCCCGTACCTCCTGCTCGGTGACGGAAAGGATCGGGCGAAAGAGCTTTCCTCTCGTTTCCCAGATTCCCCGAAGCCCCTTGATCCCGGTTCCCCGAAGAAGATGAAACAGCACCGTTTCCGCCTGATCCGAGGCGGTATGGGCGGTCACGATCCAGTCCGCGTCTTTCGATACCGAAAATAAAAACCGGTATCTGGCTTCTCTTGCGGCGGTCTCTAACGAAAGCTTTTTTTCTTTCGCCAAAGCATAGACGTCCTCTCTTCCCAAAAACAAAGGGACGCCTTCCTTTTCGCAAAACGCCGTTACAAACCGTTCGTCCCGGTCGCTTTCCTCTCCCCGAAGGCCATGGTTAAAATGAGCGGCGAAAAGGGTCAGGGAAAGCTCTTGGCGAAGACGGCACAGGCAAAATAAAAGGGCTATCGAGTCCTTTCCCCCCGAACATGCCACCACCACCTTTTTCCCCGCCAAAGGCTTTCGCTTCAGCTTTCGCTCCAAAGAGGTGTTAGGGTTCATGCCGGCGAAGCTCCGCGTTGCCGAACCGGGTGTACTCTCCCTGCCATCCGATAGTGATGTCGCATGTGGAGCCGTGGCGGTTTTTGGCAACGATCAGGGTAGCGATATTGGGGTTGGGAGGAGGGGCCTCCTCTTTATTTTTGCTGTCTTTCGGCTCGTCCTTATAATAGGCCTCCCGGAACAAAAAGAGGACGATATCCGCGTCCTGCTCAATAGAACCGGAATCCCGCAAATCGGAAAGCATGGGCCGGTGGCCTTCTCTTCGTTCCGCGGTACGGGAAAGCTGGGACAGACAAATGACCGGAACGTTTAATTCCTTAGCCATGATTTTCAGATTTCTGGTGATGTTGGAGATCTCCAATACCCGGTTTTCGCTTCTCCCGCCCCCCTGCATCAGCTGGAGATAATCGATCACCACTAACCCCAGATTCTTGAGCCGCCGGAGCTTGGCCTTCATCTGCTGGACAGTGACGCCCGCGGTATCGTCCAAATAAATATGGGTCCCGCTTACCCGTCGTGCCGAAACGGCGAGCCTGGTCCACTCATCGGTGGAAAGATGGCCGGTACGAAGCTTTTCGTTTTCGATGAGGGAATCGGAGGAGAGCATACGGGTGACCACCTGGGCATTGGACATTTCCAGAGAAAAAATCGCCACATCCACGTCGTTTTTCACCGCGACGTTAAAGGCGACGTTCAAAGCAAAGGCGGACTTTCCCATACCGGGACGGGCCGCCACCAAAATCAAATCGGTTTTGTTGAGCCCCGAGATCACCGCGTCCAAATCGGTAAACCCGGAGGGAAGTCCGGTATAACGGCTGTCCGTCCGGGTTTGGACCTTGTAGATATTATCGTAAACGCCGATGACCACGTCGGCAATAGGCGTCAGCTCGGAAACCTGGCGCCCCTGACGAATGTCGTAGATCTTCTGTTCCGCCACATCCAAAAGCTGGGAGGCGGTCCCTTCATTTTCCCGCACCGCCTCGGCGATCTCGGTGGTGGCGGAAAGAAGGTTGCGAAGATAAAACTTCTCCACTAAAATATCGCAGTACCATCCCACATTGGCGGTGGTAGGCACCATCTCCATCAAATGAAGAAGATACGCCTTTCCCGCTTCATCGCTGTCGAAAAGGCTTTCCTTTTTGGCTTCCTCCAAAAGGGTGATAAAATCAATGGGCTTGGAGACGCTGAACATCTCCAGCATCAGAGAATAAAGGGTCTTATGCTGGTCGGTATAAAAGACGGTAGGGGATTTGATTTTTTCCATAACGGTAGTCAAAATCTCCGGATCCACCAAAATACTTCCCAAAACCGACTGTTCCGCTTCCAGGTTAAAGGGAAGGTTGTCCCCATAGTCGTAAAACGCCCCGTCCATAACTGCCTCCTTTGCCTTTTACTCCTTGACCATCACTTTCATCGACGCCGAAACGCCGGTATGGAGCTTGAGCTCAAAATCATAAGTACCAAACGCTTTGATCTCAGAATCCAAAGAGACCTTTTTCTTGTCCACGTCGATCTGATACTGTTCTTTTAACGCCAAAGCGATCTCCTTCGCGGTCACCGCACCAAACAGCTTTCCGCCGGCGCCGGCCTTCGCCGTCACCGTCACCGTTTTTCCGTCCAAAACCGCCTTCTTTTCTTTGGCTTGATCCAGTTCTACCTGCGCATGGTGCGCTTTGGCGGCGTCCTGGGTCTTTTTGTTGTTGATAGCGCCTGCCGTGGCCTCCATGGCAAGCCCTCTGGGAATGAGGTAATTTCTCGCGTATCCGTCGGCGGCGTTGATGAGATCTCCTTTTTTGCCGCTGCCCTTTACATCCTGCAATAAAATAACTTTCATACTTTTCTCCTTTTTTATTTTTGTACCGTTTGCTGCTGTTCATAGCGGTCAATGGCCTCTAACAGCATGGTCCGCCCCTTATGGGGGTCTACCCCTTTAAGCTGGGTAGCAGCCATGGTCTGGTGCCCGCCGCCGGAGAGCATCTCCATAATGATCTGAACATTGACCTCCCCTAAGGAACGGGCGGAAATGTTCAGAATATTTCCTGTTTCAAACAAAACAAAGGAAGCTTTGACCCCCTCGATACCCAAAAGCTCGTCGGCTGCCTGAGGCGCCGTCACCCGAATATCCTCGGTGGAAAAATCGCTTTCCGCGATGGCACAGTTTTTGTAGATCTGGGCGGACGCCACGATCCGGCTTTTTTTCTGGTAGGAATCCATCGAGCTGGAAAAAAAGCGCTTTACCGCGATGGTATCGGCGCCGGCACGTTTTAAATACGCCGCCGCTTCAAAGGTTCGAACCCCCGTTTTCAAGGCGAAATTCTTGGTATCCAGAGTAATGCCCGCCAAAAGCGCGGTGGCGGCCTTTCCGTTTAGCCGGTATTCCTCACCCAGATACTGGACCAGCTCCGCCACCAGCTCCGAAGCGGAACTGGCAATGGGTTCATGGTAAAAGATATCCGCGTTATCAATATGGTTGACCATTTTCCGGTGGTGGTCGATCACTACGATCTTTTTCGCCTTTTCATAAAGACGCTCCGACTCCACAAGATAGGGGACATGGGTGTCGCAGATCACCACCAAC
>CALWZB010000003.1 GCA_944385915.1 uncultured Clostridia bacterium
ATAGCACACTTTCTTTTCTTTGTCAAGAGTTTTTCTTGCATTTTTTCTTTTTTCTGATATAATACCATAGGGCGAAAACCTCGTCGAAAGGAGGACATTATGAGCGAAAAAGGAAAGGATATGACCAAAGGAAGCTCTTTTCGGCTTCTGCTTTTATTTTCTCTGCCACTGATGCTGGGCAATATTTTTCAGCAGCTTTACGTTATGATCGACGCCGCCGTAGTGGGCCAGGGTGTTGGGTTAGACGCTTTGGCTTCCATCGGCGCGGCGGAATGGCTAAACTATCTGGTGATCGGAACGGTGATCGGCTTTACCCAGGGATTTTCCGTTCGTCTGGCACAGCATTTCGGCGCCAAAGACACATCTGCGCTGCGCAGTACCTTTTCATGCTGCGTATTCCTCTCTGCTATAACCGCCTTTGTTCTTTTACTTGTCAGTCAGCTTTCCCTCGGCTTTCTGCTTCGGATCCTGAATACGCCGGAGCATATTTTTCCCGGCGCCGTTTTATACCTTCGCATCTTATTTGCAGGCATTCCGTTTACAGTGTTGTATAACCTGTCTGCCGCCGCGCTTCGGGCGTTCGGCGACAGCAAAACCCCGCTTTATGCTATGGTTACCGCTTCGGTGGTCAACATCCTTTTAGACTGCCTTTTTGTTTTTGTCTTCTCGTGGGGCATCGCCGGCGCGGCGATTGCCACCGTCTTAGCCCAGGCGGCAGCGGGAGGGATATGTCTTTTCAAGATCCTTAAGCTATCCTTTCTCCGCCCCTTTGTAAAGCAATGGGACGGCAGACTATCCCTCTCTTTATGGAAGCTGGGACTTCCTATGGCATTTCAAAATGTGATTATTTCAGTAGGGGGTATGGTGGTCCAAATGGTGGTCAACGGCTTTGGGATGCTTTTTATCGCCGGATTCACCGCCACCAACAAGCTGTATGGATTATTGGAAGTAGCGGCTACCTCATTCGGATACGCCGTTGTGACCTATGTCGGACAAAATTACGGCGCCAAATCGGTTCTTCGGATCGAAAAAGGGGTAAAGTCCGGTATTTTGTTTTCCTTTGCCGCCTCCGCGCTGATCGCAGCGCTGATGCTGTTTTTCGGGGAGACCTTTCTGTCCCTTTTTATTTCCCAGGAAAATCCAAATGAGGCTTCCGCTACCCTTGATATCGCCTTCCGCTATTTAAAGGTGATGAGCTTATGTCTTCCTACATTATATCTGCTTCATACCTACCGCTCGGCACTTCAGGGACTGGGGAACGCTTTGATCCCTATGCTTTCCGGCGTCGGGGAATTTTTAATGCGGGTAGGAGTCGCTTTGCTTTTACCCCTCTTTATCGGGGAAAACGGTATTTTTTATGCCGAAGTGGCAGCATGGATCGGCGCGGACTTCATTTTGATCCCCGCCTATTACCGAAGTATCCGAAAATTGAAAAGGAATTTCTCTCCGGATCTTTAAAGAAAAAAGGCAGACAAAAGTCTGCCTTTTTCTTTTACTCAGCGTCACGAGCCCGGATCTCGACCCGGCGGATCTTTCCGCTGATGGTCTTGGGAAGCTCATCGACAAATTCCACCAAACGGGGATATTTGTACGGCGCGGTATGGGTTTTTACATAATTTTGCACATCTTTTTTCAGCTCGTCACTTCCCACGGTACCGTTGGTCAAAACGATAGTGGCTTTGACGATCTGACCTCTGACGGGGTCGGGTGCAGCCGTGACCGCACATTCCAGCACATACGGAAGCTCCATGATGACGTTTTCTACCTCGAACGGCCCGATGCGGTAACCCGAAGACTTGATAACGTCGTCGATTCTTCCCACATACCAAAGGTAACCGTCCTCGTCTCTGGTCGCCTGGTCTCCGGTGTGGTAATAATCGTCATGCCAAACCTCTTTGGTCTTTTCTTCATCCAGGTAATACCCTGTAAACAGTCCGCAGGGCGCTTTACCGCCGGGGGTCCGGATGCAGATCTCGCCGGGTTCTCCGGGTTTGCATTCTTTTCCTTCCCCGTCCAGCAAGGTTACTTCGTAAAGGGGAGTAGGTTTTCCCATAGAACCAAGCTTTTGCTTGCTTCCCACCAGATTCGCGATGGAAAGAGTGGTCTCGGTCTGACCGAAGCCCTCCATAATCTGTAAGCCGGTGGCCTCATAAAATCGGGTAAAGACCTCGGGGTTCAGCGCTTCCCCTGCCGTAGTGGCATACTGGATAGAGGAAAGATCGTACTTTGTCAAATCTTCCTTGATAAAAAAGCGGTACATAGTCGGAGGCGCGCAGAAGGTCGTGATATTGTATTTTTTGAACATCGGAAGGATGTCATCCGGTACGAAGCGATCGAAATCATAGGTAAAGATGCCTGCCTCGCAAAGCCACTGTCCGTAAAGCTTGCCCCAAAGTGCCTTGCCCCATCCGGTATCGGAAATGGTAAAGTGGAGACCGTCGGGATTGACGTTATGCCAGTATTTGGCGGTCATATAATGGCCCAGGGGGTATTTATAGGAATGTGCCGCGATCCGGGGATAACCGGTGGTTCCCGAAGTAAAGAGCATCAGCATCAAATCATCGCCGCAGGGGGTATCGGGACGGCGCTCATAAACGTCGCTTTGGAGTACCACCTCCGCGTTGTAATCGTGCCAGCCTTCCCGTTTTCCGCCCACCAGCACCTTGATCATATCGGGAAATTCTTTAGCACCAAGCTCCGCCTGATGCGCTACGTCTCCGTCGCCGGTGCAGATGATCGCCGAAACCCCTGCCGCTTTGTAACGGTAGGAGAAATCGTGCTCCACCAGCTGATTGGTGGCGGGGATCACGATAGCGCCGATCTTATGAAGCGCTAAGATAGAAAACCAGAACTGATAATGCCGCTTTAGCACCAGCATGACCCGCTGGCCTTTTTTGATCCCCAGGGATTCAAAATAGTTGGCGGTCATATTGGAGTATTTTTTCATGTCCGCGAAGGTGGAGGCATGATCGCTGTGATCGCCGCCGACCCACATCATCGCTACCTTATCCGGACATTTTTTCGCCAGCTCATCTACGCAGTCGAAAGCGAAATTGAACTGATCCTCGTTTTGGAAGGAGATTTTTTTCAAAACGCCGTCGTCCCCTACCTCACATTGGACAAATTTGTCCGCTACGGTGCGGCGCTCTTCCTTCTGGGCGGGTTTTTCGATCGGTGCCGGGAGCATATGGAAGGAATTGTCTCCCTCGGTGGGATTCAATACGATCGCATAGATTTCACAGTCTCTGCCATCTAAAGCGAGCAGCGCATGGGGGGCCGCGCTGTTGTAGTAAATGGTGTCACCGGGAGAAAGGATCTCGATCTGCTCATTGATCTGAACCAGAAGCCGGCCCTTGATGACAATGTCGATCTCCTGGCCTTCGTGGGAAGAAAAGATCTTTTCCCGGCTTTCGGTGTAGGGGATGCGGACCCAGAAAGGCTCTGCCGTCTTGTTTTTGAAAGACGGAGCCAGGTTGTTATAGATAAAGCCGGTGCGGCGGACGATGGGAAGCCCCTCGCCTTTTTTAGTCACCGTATAGAGAGAAAGATTGGGGCTGCTTCCCTCTAAAAGGTCCTTGATCTCCACACCAAACACATGGGCGCATTTGTAGATAAAGGTGAATCCAAAATCCTTTTCATCATTTTCTACCGCCAGATATTCCTCTGGGGTGACCTCTGCCTGTCTCGCAACTTCCTCCACCGAAAGTCCCGAGATCTCCCGAAGTGCTTTTAACCGTTGGGAAACCTCTCTTAATGCGTCTTCTGATCTTCCCATTACCTTGTTCCTCCTTTAGTTTGATGCGATGGATAATGGCGGGATATTTTAAGGCAAAATAAAAACGCCCCAAGTAAAAACTTGAGACGAATCATTCCAATCCGCGGTACCACTCAAATTGCGCATTGCTGCGCCACTCACAGACTCCAACAAGTCCTATGCAATTACGTCGCATTCACGGGAAGCGTCTACTAATGCGTCGCCGCACGTTGGGGCTTCCAGCTCGGAAGGGATAGGTCCCTGGATCTCCCTTTTACCGGTTTGCACCTTCCACCGGCTCTCTGAAAAAAAGAAGTCCGACCTTCTTCGTCATAGCCATTAACCACACATATTTGATTTGTATTTACTCTACCACTCCCGGAAAGATCTGTCAAGAGGGGAAAAAAAAATCGTCAAAAAAATAAGATTTTACTTTAGCGAAAAAAAGGATTTTGTTGAAAATGGAGTCCCATCTTTTCCATATCCTCCCGCCCTAATTCCTTACCGTCCAAAGCAGCTTCCCGCAGAAAGCCGCCTTCCCCGTAGAGCAGCTTCAGCGAAAAGAAAGGGGCGTCCTGCTCTAACAGCGATAAAAACAGCTTGTCCCCTTCCCAAATAGGAAGGGTGCACACCGCCTCTTTCTCCACCCAGGCGAGCTCGCCTTCGTCGCACTCTTTGATATCTCCCTCATAACCATCCGCGGTAAACAGGCACATATATTCCTGCCAGCCGGCATCATCCACAAAGGTGATAAATCCCCGAAACCGGTAAGAAAGCAACGTCAGCCCCGTTTCTTCCAGCACTTCGCGGCAAATTCCTTCTTCGGGGCTTTCCCCATCCTCAAGTTTTCCGCCGATCCCGATCCACTTGTCCTTATTGACATCGTTTTCCTTTTTGACCCGGTGAAGCATCAGATACTTCCCGTCCTTTTCAATGTAGCAAAGAGTCGTAAGCATCCTGTTTTCTCCTTATGCAACAGGCGGCGCCGGTGAAAGACCGGCGCCGCTATATTTCTTATCCCTCGTAAGCGTCTTCGTTTTCCCAGTTATGCCAGACATTCTGGACATCATCGTTATCCTCAAGGCGCTCTAACAAAAGTCCCATCTTTTTGATCTGATCCTCATCGGTGAGGGACACATAAGTATCGGGAACCATTTCCACCTCGGCGGAAACAAAGGCATACCCCTTCTGCTCCAACGCCTCCCGCACAGCGGAAAAGTCGCCGGGATCGGTGGTGACCTCGATCATTTCCTCCTCCATAGAGAAATCGTCGGCACCGACATCCATGATATCCTCCATGATCTGATCCTCGCTGATCGCCCCTTCGCTGTTATCAATGACGATTACACCCTTTTCCTTGAACCCAAAGGAAACACAGCCGGTGGTACCCATATTGCCGCCGAACTTATCAAAGGTATGACGCACCTCGCCCGCCGTCCGATTGCGGTTGTCGGTGAGGCTTTCTACGATAACCGCCACGCCGCCGGGTCCGTATCCCTCGTAAGTAATGTTTTCGTAATTATTTTTGTCCCCTTCTCCCATGGCCTTCTTGATGATCCGGTCGATGTTGTCGTTGGGAACGTTGTTGGCTTTGGCTTTGGCAATAAGGTCCCGAAGCTTGCCGTTGACTGCGGGATCCCCGCCGCCCATTTTCACTACGACGGCGATCTCTCGGCCGATTTTGGTAAAGATCTTCGCCTTCTGCCCATCGGTCTTTTCTTTTTTGCTTTTAATTTTGTTTCATTTGGAATGTCGTGAGATTATTATTTTTATTTCCTATATTT
>CALWZB010000004.1 GCA_944385915.1 uncultured Clostridia bacterium
CCCCCGCACCGAGTCCCTTTCGGGAAGGCTTGATGGGAAAGGAATGGAAAATGTGCTCAAAAACGCCGACCTTTGTATCGACGCTACCCACCCCTACGCCAAAGAAGCGAGCAAGAATATCTTCGAGGCGGCAAAAGCGGCAAACGTCCCCTACCACCGGCTTTTACGAAAGGAAAGCGATCTTCCAAAAGACTGTATTTTGGTGGATTCGGCAAACGACGCCGCAGAAATCCTAAAAAGCACTGAGGGAAACATCCTCTTAACCACCGGCGCCAAGGAATTAACCGCCTTTTCGGCATTAGATCCCAAACGCCTCTACCCCCGGGTCCTCCCGACGGCGGAAAGCTTAGCGGCGTGTGAGGCGATCAGTGTTCCCAAAAGCAACGTTATCGCTATGCAAGGCCCGTTTTCCTATGAACTGAACCTTGCCCTTCTGCGCCAGTTTTCCATCCGTTTTCTCATCACCAAGGACGGCGGCAAAGCGGGGGGCTTTTTCGAAAAGGTAAACGCCGCGAAGGATTGCGGCGTCAAGCTGATCGTGATCCGACGGCCGAAAGAGACCGGCGAAACCTATGAAGAAATCCTCGCAAAATGTAAGGAGATGATGGCATGCAGCAAGTTCTGTTAGCGGCATCCGGCGGAGGTACCGACGGTACCCTGACCAAAGAGTGTGAGGAAGCGTTAAAAAACGCTTCCTGTATCATCGGCGCCCGCCGCTTGATCGAAGGCCTTTCCGAAGAATACACAAAAAACCGGATCCCCGCCATCTACCCCGGAGAGATCGCAAACGCCATCTGTCACTGTGACAGCGGGCCGGTGGTGGTTTTATTCAGCGGCGATACCGGCTTTTACTCCGGCGTCCGCTCACTTGCCCCTGTTCTTTTACAGGAAGGGATCCCCTTTTTGGTTTACCCGGGCATTTCCAGCGTCCAGCTGCTTTCGGCGGCTCTCGCCAGACCCTGGCAGGATTGGCGCTTATGCTCCGCCCACGGGGTAAACTGCAACCCGGTAGGCGAAGTGATGCAGGGAAAGCCGGTCTTCTTTCTCACCGGCGGCAGTCTTGGTCCCGCGGCTCTTTGCCAAAAACTCACCGACGCAGGGTTAGGAGCCCTTTCGGTGACGGTGGGAGAAAACCTATCCTACCCCGACGAACGGATCAGAACCGGCACCGCCGAAGCGTTCGCCCAAGAGACCTTCTCGCCGTTAAGCGTTATGCTCTCGGAACCGGCGCCAAATGTAGAACGAAGGGCGCTTGGATTCCCCGACTCTCTCTTTATCCGGGGAGAGGTCCCCATGACCAAACGGGAGGTCCGGGCGATGATCTTGTCTTTGCTTTCCCCCAAGCCTGGCGACATCCTTTGGGATGTGGGCGCGGGAACGGGGAGCGTCAGCGTGGAATTGGCGCTTGCCGCCTCTTTTGGCCAGACTTACGGAGTGGAATGTAAAGAAGAGGCGTTACAACTGATGAAGCAAAACAGGGAAAAATTCGGCGCATGGAATCTGACTGTCGTCCCCGGTCTTGCCCCCGAAGCGTTAACGTCCCTTCCCGCTCCCGACGCCGTCTTTATCGGCGGGACCAAGGGGTCTATGGAGACCACGGTGGAGCAGATCCTCTCGAAAAATCCCAAAGCGCGGATCTGTGTCTCGGCGATCTGTGTTGAGACGATCTACGAAGCCATAGAGACGCTGAGCGCCCACGGCATTTCGCCCAGTGTGACCCAAATCGGCGTCAGCCGGGGGAAAAAAGCGGGCTCGCTCCATCTGATGATGGCCAATAATCCCATCTTTTTGATTGCGGGGAATTGTGATGATTAGATTTTTAACGGCGGCGCCCGCCTCGGGAAGCGGAAAAACCGCGGTCACCTGCGGACTGCTCGCCGCGTTCGCCAAACGGGGGCTTTCCCCCTGCGCCTTCAAATGCTGCCCCGACTATATCGACCCGATGTTTCACCGTTCGGTGTTAAACGTAGAAAGCCATAATCTGGATCTATTTTTATCCGACAAGGAAACCATCAAAGCTTTATACCGCCGTGCCTGCTTTGGCCACAAAGCCGCTGTTTGCGAAGGGGTCATGGGCTTTTACGATGGTGTGGGGGGAAATACCGAAAAGGCAAGCGCATGGCATGTCGCTGATACCTTGTCCCTTCCGGTGCTTTTGGTGCTGCGCCCCAAAGGGGCGAGCCTTACCCTGGCGGCTCAGGTCAAGGGGCTTCAGGAATTTCGAAAGGAAAGCCATATTTCGGCGCTGTTTTTGAATGACTGCTCCCAAATGTTATTTGCAAGCCTTGCCCCCATGCTGGAAAAGGAAACAGGGCTTCCGGTGTTAGGATATCTTCCCCATATGGAAGAAGCGGCCTTTGAAAGCCGGCACTTAGGGCTATATACCGCGGGGGAGATCGAAGGATTAAAAGAACGCATCGATATACTGGCGCAAAAATTAGAGGAAACCACCGATTTTGAAAGGCTTTTCTCCCTCTTTTCCGGTGAGGATCCCAAAGCGCCGGAAAAAAAGGCGGCTCCTTCCAAAAAGGTCCCTATCGCTATAGCGGATGACGAAGCCTTTTGCTTTCGCTATGCCGAAACCCTGGAAGCGCTCCGGGACGCGGGGGCGGTTTTGGTTTCTTTTTCCCCGCTTCGAGACAGCGCCCTTCCCAAAGGGATCAAGGGACTGTATCTTCCCGGCGGATACCCCGAGCTTTACGCCAAAGCCCTCAATGAAAATCGCCCGATGCGGCGAAGTATCAAAGAGGCCGTGGAAAACGGACTTCCTACCGTAGCGGAATGCGGCGGATTTCTCTATCTGGGACAGGAATTGGAGGACACCCTCGGCGTTTCTTATCCTATGGCAGGGGTCCTTCCCGGACAAGGGGTAAGAAAAGAAAAGCTTGTCCGCTTCGGATACGCAAGTCTCACCGCCAAAGAGGACAGTCTCCTCTTTCAAAAAGGGGAAGAGATCCCCATTCACGAGTTTCACTACTGGGACTCCACCGAAAACGGCGGCGCCTTTTTCGCCAAAAAGCCCCTGAAAAGCCGAAGCTGGGACTGTGGATTTGCCACATCCACCCTTTACGCCGCCTTTCCCCATCTTTACTTTCTCGGACATCCCGAGCTTGCGCGGCGCTTTGTCAAAAAAGCCGAATCCTACCAGGAAACCAACCTGTAACAGATATCATACCATATGTTTTGTCCGGCGCCGCCGGAACAAAGAAAGAAGGAATCCATCTATGGAGCAAAACGAAAAGGAACTGCAACAGAAAATCGCGTCTATTACCGATCCTGACGAAAGCGCGAGAGCTTTGGCGCACACCAAATGGAATGACTGCGCCAAGCCTCTTGGAAGTCTCGGATTGCTGGAGACCGCTTTGGAAAAGATCGCCGCCCTGACTGAAAATCCAAATATTTGCCTTACGCCCCGGGCGGTGCTGGTGCTTTGTGCCGATAACGGCGTAGTCGCCCAGGGGGTCACCCAATCCGAAAGCGACGTCACGTCCACGGTAGCGAAAAACCTCGCTATGCACCGCACCTCGGTCTGCCGTATGGCGGCGGTGGCAAACTGCGACGTGGTGCCGGTGGATATGGGGATTTTGGACTTTCCCCCAACCGAAGGGGTATTAGACCGCCGGGTGGGCAACTCTACCGGCGATATTTCCGTCGGTCCCGCCATGACGAGAGAACAGGCGGCCAAAGCGATCCTCACCGGGATCGCACTGGTCAAAGAACAAAAGGAAAAAGGCGTTCGTCTTTTGGCTACCGGGGAAATGGGGATCGGCAACACCACTACCTCCAGCGCAGTGGCAAGCGTCCTTCTTTCCAAAGAGGTCACCGAAATGACCGGACGGGGCGCGGGACTTTCCAACGACGGGTTAAAACGAAAAATCCGCGCCATTAAAGAAGCGATCCATGTAAACCGCCCCGATAAAAACGACCCTTTAGATGTCCTCGCCAAAGTGGGAGGCTTCGATATCGCCGGACTTTGCGGCGTCTTTTTAGGCGGCGCAATATACAAGGTTCCGATTTTGGCCGACGGATTTATCAGCGCGGTGGCAGCTTTATGCGCGGTGCGTCTTTGCCCCAAAGCCGCAAAAGCGGTTTTCGCAAGCCATGTTTCCGCCGAGCCTGCGGGATATGCCCTTTTAGATGCCCTCTCTCTTTCTCCCCTTATTACCGCGGGGATGCGGTTGGGCGAAGGGACCGGCGCCGTCGCGGCGATGCCCCTTTTGGATATGGCCAAAGCGGTATATGAAGAAAGCTACACCTTTGAACAGGGCGGTATCGAGCATTATGTACCGTTCGACGAAGCGTAATGGTGACGTTAGTGATCGGAGGGGCGGCTTCCGGAAAAAGTGAATTTGCCGAAGAACTGGTGCTGCGCGCCGGCGACCTTCCAAGGTACTACATCGCCACCATGCAGCCCTTTGACGATGAGTGCCGCGCCCGTATCCTCCGCCATCAGGCCATGCGGGCAAAAAAGAAATTCGAAACCGTGGAATGTTATACCGGGTTAAAAAACGTGGTGCTGCCCAAAAGAGGGGTAGTGCTGCTCGAATGTATGAGCAATCTCACCGCCAACGAGATGTACGATCCAAAGGGCGCCGGAAAGGATACCGCAACAGCAGTGGAAGAGGGATTTCTTTCCCTTGTTCCCCAGTGTGAGGAACTCATCATTGTTTCCAACGAAGTGTTCAGCGGCGGCTCCGCCTACGAGGGAGATACCCTTTCCTACCTTCGCACCCTTGCTAAAGTCAACCGGATGCTCGCGAAAAACGCGGACCGGGTCTACGAAGTGGTGTACGGCTGCCCTGTCTGTCATAAGGGAAAGGAGTAATAAGAATGATCCTTTTGGAAACCATTGCCGTAGCGTTTTCCATGTTTTCCGCCATTCCCTGCCCCCAGCCGGTGTGGTCGGAAAAAAACATGCGGTATTCTATGTGCGCCTTTCCCCTCATCGGCGCGGTATGCGGTCTTTTATGGTGGGGCGCTGTGGCGCTTGGGGATTTTCTTTCGGCGCCGAAGCTCCTTTTGGCGGCGGCGCTTTGTCTGATCCCGGTTTTGGTAACAGGCGGCATCCACTTGGACGGCTATGCCGATACCAGCGACGCTTTGGCGAGCTACGGCCCCCCCGAAAAAAAGCGGGAAATCTTAAAGGATTCCCGGTGCGGCGCCTTTGCGGTGATCCGGCTTTGCACATGGTTTTTAGCTGACTTTGCTTTATGCGGAACCATCGATTGGAATGAAAAGGCTCTTTGGTGTATCGGACTTGCCTTTGTGCTGGAGCGGTGCCTTTCCGGATTTGCCATCGCCGCGTTTCCCTTAGCGAAAAATACCGGACTTGCCCATACCTTTTCCGCCGCGGCGGACAAAAAACGGGTCCGCGCCATTTTAGCGGCGGCGGCGGTGCTGCTTAGCGCCGGTATGATCTTCGTCGGCGGGTTTGCCGGAGGATGTATGGTGCTGGCGGCGCTTTGGATCCTGTTTCGGTATTATTTTGTGGCGAAAAAGCAGTTTGAAGGGATCACCGGCGACTTGGCCGGATGGTTTTTACAGCGGGCGGAGCTTTGGATGCTAGCGGCGCTCGCTTTGGTACAGTTACTGGAGGGTGTATTATGATTTTCATTACCGGGCCTTTGTTCAGCGGAAAAAAGGATGTGGCAAAGGCGCTGATGCACTGGGATGACGAGGCGTTTTCGAAAAACGCCGTATGGGATGTCCAGGATCTTGTCTCCCAAAACGCCGATCTGCAAACGCTGTCGGAAACGCTCAGTCAAAAGCAGGTGGTCATCGCCACCGAAGTAGGCGCAGGGGTCGTCCCCGCCGATCCAAAAGAGCGCGCCCAAAGAGAAGCGACGGGACGGCTTTGCTGTCTCCTTGCGCAAAAAGCAGACACTGTGATCCGGGTCTTTTGCGGCATTCCTACGGTATTAAAGGGGGAAGCTTCCTTTTGAAACTCTATCTTCTGCGCCATGGGAAAACGGCGTACAACGCCGAAAAACGCTACCAGGGAGTCAGCGACATCCCCCTTTCCGAGGAAGGAAAAAAGGAACTGATCCCTGCGGACTTTTTCCCCGACGTCGTCTATGTCTCCCCTCTTTCCCGAACGAAGGACACGGCGAAAGTGCTGTTTCCCTCGGCAAAGCAGGTGGTCGTCCCCGATTTTCGGGAGATGGACTTTGGCGTTTTCGAGGGCCGAAACTACATCGAAATGGAGCATGACGCCGCCTACCGGACGTGGGTGGACGGAAACTGCGAAGGGACATGCCCTGGCGGGGAATGTAAGGCGGATTTTTGCCGCCGGACATGCGACGCCTTTGTTCCCTTACTGGAAGCGGCGTTCAAAGAAAAGAAAGAAACTCTGGTGATCGTCGCCCATGGCGGCACCCTGATGGCTGTGATGGAACGGTATGCTTTGCCTAAGCGGGACTATTATCAATGGCACAGTGAAAACGGGGGAGGCTTTTTACTCGACGCCGACGCCGGTATCTGGGAAAGGGAACATACCCTTGCCCTGATCGATACGGTACGATACATTCGAAAGGAGGGCGAAAAAGCCCTATGATCTGGATCGCGGTATTATGCGGATTTTTGCTGGATTGCCTTTTGGGCGATCCGGAGAAAATGCCCCATCCGGTAGTGTGGATGGGAAAAGCCATCTCCTCTTTGGAAAAAAAGCTTCGCAGTATCTTTCCCAAAACCCCGGACGGCGAGAAAAAAGGCGGTATCGTTTTGGCGGTAATGCTTCCGCTTGGGACACTTCTCATCAGTGGGGGGATTTGCCTTCTTTGCTATTGGATCCATCCTTTCCTTGGTCTTGCACTGCAAATTCTCTGGTGCTGGCAGGCGCTTGCTATGCGCTGTCTCGCAAAGGAGAGCAAAAACGTATACCGGGCGTTGAAGGAAAAGGGGCTTTCCGCCGGAAGAGAGGCGGTCTCCCGCATTGTAGGGCGGGACACGGCGGCTCTTTCGGAAGTTGGCGTCATCAAGGCCACGGTGGAAACGGTGGCGGAAAACTTTTCCGACGGGGTGCTGGCTCCCATGCTTTATATGCTGATCGGCGGCGCGCCCCTTGCCCTTACCTATAAAGCCATCAACACCTTAGACAGCATGGTGGGCTATAAAAACGACAAATACCTTTATTTCGGACGGGCGTCGGCAAAATTGGACGACGCGGCAAACTTTCTTCCTTCCCGGATCGCGGCGCTGTTTTGGATCCTTGCCTGTCCCTTCTCGAAAGGCGACCTCAAGGGCGCATGGCGCATTTTTAAGCGCGACCGTTTTCACCACGCGAGTCCCAACTCCGCCCAACCGGTGTGGGCATGCGCCGGGTCTCTTGGTGTTCAGCTTGCCGGACCCGTGTCTTATTTTGGGATAGCGCTGGATAAACCCTACATCGGCGACGCCCTTCGACCTATAGAGCCCGAGGATATCCTTCGGACCAATCGCATGATGATTACAGCCAGCGTGCTGGCTTTCCTTGTGGGACTTGCCCTTCGGATCGGTCTTTCCCTTCTTTTGTTTCAAGCCCTTTGGATTTAACACCGATCCACAATCAAAACAGACGTCACGGAGGAAATCGTATGAACCAAACGCAACCATCCGCCCTTTTTGATACCCCGCTGGTCCACGGGGGAGATTGGGCGGGTTACTCGGAAGAATACGGCGGCGCGCCGTTGGATTTTTCCGCCAATGTCAGCCCCTTAGGCGTTCCCGACGGGGTCAAAAAGGCGATGATCGCCGCTACTGAAACCGCCGATCGCTATCCGGATCCTTTGTGCCGGTCTTTGGTGCGAAAACTCGCCAAAGCGGAAGGGATGAGAGAAGATCAAGTTCTTTGCGGAAACGGCGCGGCGGATTTGATCTTCCGGGCGGTGCTGGCGAGAAAGCCCAAAAAAGCGCTGCTTCTTTCCCCCACCTTTTCGGAATACGAAGCGGCGTTGAACACGGTTGGCTGCGAGATCGAATATTTCCCTCTGAAGGAGGAAAACGGCTTTGCGGTCACCGAAGATATTTTGGATCACATTGATCCCCATATGGATATGGTGTTTCTCTGTGAACCCAATAATCCCACCGGGATCTGCACCTCTTATGACCTTTTGGGTCAGATCCTGCGCCGCTGTTATGCCTGTAAAACGGTGCTGATGCTGGACGAATGCTTCCGGGATTTCTTGGATGATCCCAAAGCCTACAGCTTTAAACCCTATCTTTCCCTTTTCCCCAATGTAGTGATTTTAAAGGCCTTTACCAAGCTTTACGCTTTGGCAGGGATCCGTCTGGGGTACGCCATATGCTGCGATCCCATTTTCTTAAACCAGATGCGAAAGGCGGGACAGCCATGGGCCGTCTCCTCTCTGGCACAGGCGGCGGGAGAAGCGGCGCTCGACGAAACAGAGTATGTCAGCACCCTTCAAAAGATGGTGCAGACCGAACGGCCGTGGCTTATGGGCGCGTTAAGACAGCTGGGGATGAAGGTCATCCCCGGAGAAGCCAATTATCTTTTATTTTACTGTGAAACGCCGTTAATTGCCCCTTTGCGGGAGCGAGGGATCTTGCTTCGAAGCTGTGGCAATTATATGGGATTAAACGAAAACTGGTACCGGACGGCGGTGCGCACCCATAAAGACAATATCCGCTTGATCGAGACATTAGAAGAGGTGATTCGATGAAAAAAGCAAAATGTATCATGGTACAGGGCACCATGTCCGGCGTGGGGAAAAGTATCCTTTGCGCTGGCCTTTGCCGGATCTTTACCCAGGACGGGCTGAAGGTGGCCCCTTTTAAAAGCCAAAATATGGCGTTAAACAGCTATGTAACCCGGGACGGGATGGAAATGGGCCGGGCACAGGTAGTGCAGGCGCAGGCTGCCGGTGTGGAGCCGGATGTGCGCATGAATCCCATCCTTTTGAAGCCCTCCAGCGATATCGGAAGCCAGGTTATCGTCAACGGCGAAGTACAAGGCCAGATGAGCGCCTCCGATTATTTTAAGATGAAACGCCAGCTCATTCCCGATATCTTAAAAGCCTATAACGGCCTTGCCGAGGAAAACGACGTTATTGTCATCGAAGGCGCCGGAAGCCCGGCGGAGATCAACCTTCGCGCCGACGACATCGTTAATATGGGGATGGCGGAGCTGGTGGACGCGCCGGTACTTTTGGCGGGGGATATCGACCGAGGCGGCGTTTTTGCCCAGCTTTACGGCACGGTAGCCCTCCTCGAAGAAAAGGAGCGCGCCCGGATCGGCGGCATGATCATCAACAAATTTAGAGGGGATGTGGAAATTCTCCGTCCGGGACTTTCTATGCTTGAGGAAAAGACGGGGATTCCCATTTTGGGCGTGGTGCCCTACCTTTCGGTCAACATCGACGACGAGGATTCCTTAGCGCCCCGCTTAGAAGCCCAAGGCGAGAAAAAAGCGCTGGATATCGCGGTGGTCCGTCTTCCCCGCATCTCCAATTTTACCGACTTTACCCTGTTGGACGAGCACCCCTCCATGGGGGTCCGCTACGTCCAAAGCAGCAGAGAACTGGGCGAGCCGGACCTTGTGATCCTCCCCGGCACCAAAAGTACTATGTCCGACCTGTTGTGGCTGCGGCAAAGCGGGCTGGAAACGGCGGTATGTAAATTAGCGAATAAAGGCGTACCGGTTCTTGGCATCTGCGGCGGGTATCAGATGTTGGGCGAGATGCTTTCGGATCCCTCCGGTTCCGAAGGCGGCGGAGAGATGCGGGGTATGGGGCTTCTTCCCATCCGCACCGTTTTCCATCCTCAAAAGACCCGGACCCGGATGCAGGCCGAAGTGACCGCCGCCCCCTTTGCCGGCGCGAAATTAGACGGCTACGAGATCCATACGGGAAAAACCGAAGTGCGCGGCGAACCGTTTTGTATTTTGGAAAACGGCGAGAAGGACGGCTGTGTTAAAGAAAACATTTTCGGCACCTACCTTCATGGATTGTTCGACACCGGAAGCCTGACCCAAAAGTTAGCGGAATACCTGTGCGCTCGCAAGGGGATCTCCTGTGAAAACGCTTCCCCCATTTCTCATCTCGCCTACCAGGAGCAGCAGTTCGATCTGCTGGCCCAGGGGATCCGCGATTCTTTGGATATGAAAGCGGTCTACGCCCTTTTGGAAGGACGGGGACGCTAAATGGAAAAAGGACAGATCCACCTGTACTGGGGCGACGGCAAGGGAAAAACCACCGCCGCCATGGGCGTCGCTTTGCGGTCTTTGGCCGCCGGAAAAAAGGTCGTTATTGTCCAGTTTCTAAAGGACGCCGAAAGCGGTGAAATCGTTTTGCTGCAAAAGCTGGGCGCTAAAATCTATAAGGGAAAAGCCTGCCCCAAGTTTGTCTCCAAAATGAACGCCGAGGAAAAGCGAAAAACCAAAGAGATGCAAGACGAGCATTTGAGACAGGCGCTCACCCAAAACGCCGATCTGTTGATTTTAGACGAAGCATGCGGCGCTTTGCGGCAGCGCATGGTGGATGAAACGCTGTTAAAGACAGCGGTGCTCCAAAAGCCGGAAGGGCAAGAACTGATACTAACCGGTCGGGCGCCTTCGGGCTGGATGCTGCAAGCTGCCGACTACTGCACCGAAATGCACTGCTGGAACCACCCCTTTCAAAAGGGTGTGCGAGCGCGAAAGGGCGTGGAATACTAAAAAGGAAGGGACATCTATGATAAGGGAAATTTGTAAAGACGAAGCATTTCTCTCCCAAAGCTCCGTCCCGGCCTCTCCGGGAGACGAAGATGTCGCCCGGGATCTTTTGGACACTTTGATTGCTCATAAGGAGACCTGTGTCGGCTTAGCCGCCAATATGATCGGGGTCACAAAACGGATCATTGCTTTTGATAACGACGGAAAGTATATGATTATGTACAACCCCTTGATCTTAAAAGGAAAAGATCCTTATTTAACGAACGAAGGATGCCTTTCCCTTTCCGGCGTTCGAAAAGCGAAACGGTTTCGTTCCATCAAGGTCCAATATCAAAACGAGCAATTCCAAACCCGCATCAAAACCTTTCGGGATTTCCCCGCGCAGATTATCCAGCATGAGATCGACCACTGCAACGGCATATTGATTTAAAAAACGAACACCTTCGTTTATCCGACAAAGATGCCTCCTTGGTAATGCAGTCCAGAATAGGCTATTGTAATTTGTCTGTCCCTATGCTAAACTGTAGATATGGTATAGTAAACTTTTACAATGCAGCTTAGAAGGTATCTATATGAAAAAAGACATTATTACTGTCGTAGTTCCCTGTTACAACGAGCAGGAATCCATTCCTCTGTTTTATCAGGAGATCTGTAAAATCTCTGACATTATGCAGGAAAAAGCAGAATTTAACTTT
The DNA here is from genome assembly GCA_944385915.1 of uncultured Clostridia bacterium. Taxonomy (GTDB): domain Bacteria; phylum Bacillota; class Clostridia; order Oscillospirales; family Ruminococcaceae; genus CALXGT01. Next base: position 11,341 of record CALWZB010000004.1, read on the forward strand.
CTCTTTGTAGATGATGGTTCCTGTGATCAGACATTGCCTATTTTGTATCGACTTCGAGAATCAGACCCTCGAGTCCATTTTATTTCCTTTTCCAGAAATTTTGGCAAAGAAGCGGCGATCTTTGCCGGCTTGGAGCATATGGTGGGAGACTACTTAGTGGTTATGGATGCTGATCTTCAGCATCCTCCCGCCTTCCTCCCTCAAATGTACGAAGCAGTCTCGGGAGGAGAATATGATTGTGCGACCACATGCCGGGTCAGCAGAAAAGGAGAACGACCGATCCGGTCTTTCCTCTCTTCTCTATTTTATAAATTCAATAATTGCCTCTCTTCCGTCAAGATTGTGGAAGGCGGTCAGGATTTTCGCATGATGTCCCGAAAGGTAGTAGACGCCGTCCTTCAGCTTTCTGAAGTAAACCGATTTACTAAAGGGATCTTTAACTGGGTCGGCTTTCGGACCAAATTTTTTCCCTATGAAAATGTGGAACGTATCGCCGGTAAAACCAAATGGTCCTTCTGGGGGTTGCTTCGTTATTCTATTCAAGGATTGATGGCGTTTTCCGTTGCTCCCCTCTTTCTTCCGATAATTTTCGGAGCACTCATCGCTACCATCGGGATCATATGTGTTCTCGCCAGTATATTGGGACAGTTCCCATGGATTTACGGTATTCTCTGTCTTCTTTGTAGCAGTATCCTTCTTTCGTTGGGAATTGTTGGTCAATATCTTGCTAAAATGTATTTGGAAATTAAAAAACGTCCCATTTATATTGCAAAGGAAATACAATGATGAAATTGGTTTCAATATTTCGAAAGCATGCCGACAAACTCATCTTGTTTTTTGCTATTTTTATTTTGATGATAATGACGCCCCTCAATGGCGATGACTGGTTTTTTTCTACGCGGCATACCTTGCAGCCTGCTGCACTTTGGGAACAGCTTGTCATTCAATGGACCACACTCAACGGCCGCGTTCTTGGAAATATCAGTGCAATCTTTTTCAGCGGCTTGCCCTTCCTTCGGGAACTGTGTAAAACCGGGATCGTGTTTGGAACGGTAATGGTTTTAAACCGGCTTATTTTTCCTCAAAAAGAAATGACTGCTTTCCCTCGCTGGTTTTTTACTGCACTCACATCCTGTATGATCTACTTGATGCCGCGAACTCTTTTCCGCCAGACCTATAACTGGATGTCCGGCTTTTTTAATTATGTACCCGGTACCTTGCTGATCTTAATCTATTTCTATCTGATTCGGGATCACTTCAAAGGGAAAATACTTTCACTCCCTTCAGGCAACCTCCCTTTGATTTTCATTTTAGGCTTTGCAGCTCAGCTTTTTTCGGAAAATCTGACCATATATGCTTTGTGTATCTCTTTCGGTCTTGTCGTATGGTATTTGCTGGAACATAAAAAATGCCATATCGCTATGATTGTTCACCTTTTGGGAAGCATCAGTGGAGCCGCGGTAATGTTTCTTTCCCCAAATTACCGGCGCATCTCCGAAGGACAGGATGCTTACCGAACCATGGAGTTTTCTTTTGAAGGATTGCTTGAAATTTTTGAAGAAAATTACAGCGGCGTCGTTCGCTATACATTTCGTGATTATTCCCCGATTCTTCTGCTCCTAAGCGGATGCGCTCTGATCCTTCTTTCCAAAACAAAGCGGCTCCCCTCGCTGCTGCGTTGGCTTTGGATGACTGCCATCGCCATAACGCCCGTATATACCTGGCTTACCGAGAACGTTTTTCACATTTCGGTAAACTCTTTAGATTCTTTGATTTTCTGGATAGATGCCGGTGTATGGCTAGTTTTCTGGTGCTCTATGGGATTTACCTTGGCCGTGGGAATACATTGCCGTTTTCGTCAAAGGCTTGGGCTTTTACTCTGGACTGGGATCCCACTTGTGGCAGCTCCTCTTCTCTTTGTAAAGCCCATAGGTCCACGTTGTTTTTATTTTGTTTATATTCTTTTGATTGCTGTCGTCCTCCTTCTCATAGCGGAGATTTTATCAAAGACGTCGCTTTCTTTTTCTACAAAAAAATTGTGCGTGTTTTGTGTCACACTTGTTACTGTCGTCACTTTTGCTGTTTACTTCTACATTTCTTTAGATAATTTTATTGTTTATCGGCAGCGCCTAACCATAACACAGCAAGCGCTTGAAGCTGGCAAAACGGAAATTATCCTTCCAAAATTCCCAAAACCGGAATACATTCACGAAACGGATCCTCAAAAAATGGCCTATTTTTATGAAGACTACGGAGAAATCCTATTTAAAGAAGAATAAGTTGATTTTGGTCTTTCCCTGATATCAAGATATTATCTTGATATCAGGGAATTTTACTTTTCTTTTTTTCATGGGCATAAAATCTACCATGTCAGGAACACTATAGCTGTTGAGTTTCATAAGCCCGACCAGCACATTTTGACGGAGGCGGCTATGGAAAAACATATGCTGATTTTATCCACTACAAGTGATTTCCTAAGGAAATTTGAAATGGAAAACGTCCGTATCCTGAAAGACATGGGGTATACCGTCCACTATGCCGCAAACATGAAAGAACCACCTTATCTTTCCGAGGAAAAGCGGCTTTGGGACATGGGATTGATCCTTCATCCTATTGATATCGCCCGGTCTCCCTTTATGATCGCGGACAATCTGAAAGCACTGGGCCAACTTTTATCCATTATTCGAAAAAATGCCATTCGCCTGATCCATTGTCATACGCCGGTAGGCGGGGTATTGGGACGGCTTGCCGGAAACATAAGCCCTCAAAAGCCGGTGGTCATCTATACTGCCCATGGGTTTCATTTCTATCAGGGCGCTCCTCTCTTTCACCGCTTAATCTATCGGCAGGTGGAGAAAATGCTTTCCCCTCTCACCGATATCCTCATTGTCATCAACCGCGAGGACATGCAAAGCGCTAAAACCTTTCGGCTGAAAAAAGAGGGAAAATTATATCGAATCCCGGGAAGCGGTCTGGATCTGGACCGCTTCTCTCCTCTTTCCCCGGAACAGCGGCAGCAGGAAAGGGCCCGTCTGCATCTCAAGGAACAGGATTTTTTTATCCTTTCGGTAGGAGAATTGAACCAGAATAAAAATCACCTCGCGGTACTCCAGGCGCTTTTCGATCTGAAGGCGCAGGGCGAAGACTTTTCCCATCTCCGTTACGGGATCTGCGGGGACGGGTTTTACCGTTCCTTTCTTTGGGAGCAATGCAAGTCCCTGGGGCTTTGCGACATTGTAACCCTTTACGGATACCGGGAAAATATACCGGAGATGCTGGGCTGTGCCGACGCTTTCGTTTTTCCGTCGATCCGGGAGGGGCTGGGAATGGCGGGGTTGGAAGCGTTGGCTATGGGGATTCCTGTTCTCGCCTCCGACAACCGGGGCACCAGAGAATATATGATCCACCAAAAAAACGGGTTGCTGTTTTGCGGCAGCCGCATCGACGAACTGGCCCAAGGGATCAAAACGCTTATGCATATGTCTCCAACGGAAAGGAAGAAGCTTGGGGAAAAAGGGATCCTTTCCGCCCGCCCCTTTGCCCGTTTTTACACCTCCTCCTGGATGAAAAAAATTTACGCCGAAGCCGATAGAAAGATAAGGTGGGACCACGATGGAACCCCTCGTTAAAATCAGTGTCCTGATGGCCGTTTATAACCCGGATATGACCTGCTTATTGCAGGGAGCGCGCTCCATTCTCGATCAAACCTTTCCCCATTTTGAGTTTTTGATCTACGACGACGGCTCCTCCCCTTGTTACCTGCCGCAAATAAAAAAATTAGAACAGCTCGATTCCCGGATTCATTGCTTTTTCGGGAAAGAAAACCGGGGACTCGCTTATGCTTTAAACCAATGCCTGTACCGGGCAAAGGGAACCTATGTGGCGCGTATGGACTGGGACGACCGGTCCTGTCCCCGGCGGTTTGAAAAACAGCTTTCTTTTCTTGATACCCATCCCCAATACCAGTGGGTAGGTTCCAACGCCAAGCTGATAGACGAAAGGGGCGTTTGGGGAAAGCTTACGATGCCGCCCTGTCCCAAGGCAAAAGATTTTTTAGCGCACTCTCCCTATATCCATCCTTCGGTCATGTTCCGAAAGGCGTTTTTGATCCAAAACGGCGGATACCGCGAATCTCCCCGGTTTTCGCTTTGTGAGGATTACGAACTGTTTATGCGCCTGCATCAAAACGGGGGACAGGGCTATAACCTTCCAGAGCCTTTGCTTTTGTATTTTGAAAACCCATCCTCCTACCGAAGAAGGACTTTTCGCCGGGGCATCCGTGAAACGAAGCTTCGCTTTTTTGGTTTTCGCGCTCTTCACATTCTTAACCCGCTGACCCTTTGTTATCTTACGAAACCTCTTTTGGTCAGCGCGCTCCCCCGTCCGGTGTACCAATGGATCCGAAGACGCCAAAAAGGCGTGACCCATAGGAGAAAATGATGAATCCTTTCTTTCAAAACCAAACCCGAAAAAAATTTTACCTTCGCCTTTTAAGCCAAACGCCTTCCCTCGGGATCCCGGCGCAGAAAAGAAAACCTCCAAAAACCTCCCTGCAAACCGTTTTTCGTTATGTACTTGCGCCCACGGTAGGAGGGTTTTTGTCCTGGCTTTTGATCTCTGCCCTAAGATCGGGGCAAAAACGGTTATATTTTCTCTCCCGGGACGGGTATCTGTTTTACCGGGGCGCCAAACTGCTTTGCTCTTTGCTCCATCTCCCCATCGAATGCAGATATCTGTACGGTTCCCGGTATGCCCTTCGGTTTCCTTTGCTGCACCAAAATAAGGCAAGCGCCCTTTCGTTTTTATTTGGCGAAACCCAAGGATTGACCGCCCATATGATATTTCGCCGGGCCAAGCTGACTCCCTTGCAGGAAAAAGCGGTCCTAAAGCGGCTTTCTCTTCCTTTTTCCCCCTTTCTTCCCCTTTCTCCTTCCCAGCGCAAGCTCCTTTACCGCCGGTTAAAAAACTGCGGCCTCTTTTTTGCCTGTCTCAACCGCCACAGCACCAGAGCGTTTGCCGCCCTTTCGGGTTACCTTCGCAAAGAAGGACTTTTGGATGATGTTTCCTTTGCCGTGGTAGACAGCGGCTGGAACGGCTCGGTCCAAAAGGATCTATGGGAGATCCTGCGTCTCTTAGGAAGAAAACGCCCCGTTTATGGGTACTATTTTGGACTGTACCGGATTCCCAAAGGGGTCTCTCACGCCTTTTACCACAGCTACCTTTTTGGACCGGAAAACGGTTTTTGGAAAAAGGTCTGGTTTGGCCATAACCTTTTTGAAGCGATCTTTACCGCGCCCTATGGGATCACATTGGGGTATCGAAAAGGCGGCGGAGGGTTTGTTCCTTATGGGAAGGCGGTTTCCCCTAAAAAAGCCGCTTTTTTAAAAACCGCCGGCGAAGAGATTGACGCTTATCTTCGGCTTTTTGCCAGGTATCATGCCCTATGCCCGGCGCGCATCCCAAAAGAGAGAAAAACCATTGCAGCGCTTTTGTTTCTTCTTTGCTTTTTTCCCACACACAGCGAGGCAAAACAGTTGGGCGCGCTCTCCTTTTCCGAAGGGATCTTGGACGAAAAAAGCCGGCCTTTGGCGCCAAAGCTCAGTAAAAAGGAATTAAAAAGCGGGTATCTGATACCGTCCATACGAAAACGGGCGGGACTGTTTTCTTACCCTTTCAAAGAAAGTCTCTGGTATCCCGGAAGCGCGGCCATCTGCCAGAGGCCTGTTTTCAAGCACCTTTTCCACTATGCCCTTTTTAGGACCGCCCGTCAGCTTCGTCTTGGTTTACAAGCCCGTTTGGAAAGCCGAGGTGATCCATCATAAAAAAGCAGCAACTGCGCCAAACCCTTTTCCTTCTTCACCAGCTCACCGGAAGAGAGCTGAAACGAAAGTACGCCCGCTCCTTTTTGGGGATCCTTTGGAGCGTTCTCCATCCCCTGCTCTCCATGGCGGTCCTCTCTTTGATTTTTTCC
>CALWZB010000005.1 GCA_944385915.1 uncultured Clostridia bacterium
CTCGAAGTGGAAGCGCCGTGAGGCGTGTAGCTTGTGAGTACTAATCGGTCGAGGGCTTGACCAAAGAGAAGAGTTTCTTCAAAGCATAGATCTTTGTTCAATTTTGAAGGTATCGCGAGGTACTTTCTTTATGCGCCATTAGCTCAGTTGGTAGAGCAACTGACTCTTAATCAGTGGGTCCCGGGTTCGAATCCCTGATGGCGCACCATATGGCCTGTTAGTCAAGCGGTTAAGACGTCGGCCTCTCACGCCGAAAACAGGGGTTCGATTCCCCTACGGGTCACCAATCCTTTTTAAGGATGAATTGAATTGCGGCGATAGCCGGTGCTGATAGCGACGAGGACACACCTGTTCCCATACCGAACACAGAAGTTAAGCTCGTCAGTGTCGAAAATACTTGGCTGGAGACGGCCTGGGAAGATAGAGCGGCGCCGGCATATTGTGGGCCATTAGCTCAGTTGGTTAGAGCAACCGGCTCATAACCGGTCGGTCCTGGGTTCGAGTCCCCGATGGCCCACCAGTTACCGCCATAGGGGTATAGCTCAGCAGGTAGAGCAGCGGTCTCCAAAACCGCGTGTCGTGAGTTCGATTCTTACTGCCCCTGCCAAAGAAGCCGAGAATGCTTTATTCTCGGCTTTTTTTGATGCTTGAATTTTGTTTTTTAATACAGAGGCGACAAGAGCGGAATCTCAGCGGAGAGGGGAGAACATATGGAAATTTGGGACGGATACTTGAGTGATGGAACTTTAGCGGGAGTCGATCTGATCCGGGGTGACAGGATCCCCAAAGGGATTTATCATTTGGTTTGTGAAATTTTAGTCCGGCACACCGACGGAGATTTTCTATTGATGCAAAGGGATTTTTCCAAACCCAATTTTGGCGGATATTTTGAAGCTACTGCGGGAGGATCGGCGTTAAAGGGTGAAGACAGCCTTTCTTGCGCCAAGCGAGAACTTCGAGAGGAAACCGGGATCATCTCCGGGACCTTTGAGCAAATTGGCCGTATTTTGTCGCATGACACCATTTATGTTCAGTATCTTTGCATTACCGATGCGGAAAAACTTTCGGTAACGCTGCAGCCGGGAGAAACAGTTTCCTATCGTTGGGTGGGGAAAGAGGAATGGATCGATTTCGTTTGTTCGGACAGGATGATCCCGGTGCAAAAGGAAAGATACCTTCCTTATTTTTTAAAAATGGGTTACCTTAAAGCAAAAACCGGAGAGTAGTGTTCTCTCCGGTTTCGTTTTTCATTTATCCTTTTGACGGCGCCTTCTTTTCCAAAAGATGCTTTTTGGTCCAAATCAGGAAACAAGTGGCGGTAATAGAAGCGACTAAAATATCCGCAATAGGCTCCGCCACGAAGACGCCAAACAGTTTATTGGAAAAGAAGAGGGGAAGCAGGTAGATCAGCGGGATCAAAAGGAAGATCTTTCGCAGCAGCGCCAGTAAAAGGGATGCTTTCGCCTGTCCCAACGCGAGAAAAGACTGCTGAAAACAAGTCTGGATATCGGTGGCAAAACTGCCGAAAAGAAAGATGCGGGCTGCCCACACGGTAATGTCGATCAATTCGGGATCGTTGCTGAATACGGAAATCAAAATTTTGGGAAACAGCATTACCGACATCCAGAATACGATCCCAAAGATGGCGCAGCATAAAAAGAGCAGGCGCACCGACTGTTTGACCCGGTTTTGGTTTCCGGCACCATAGTTAAAGCTGATGATAGGCTGTGCGCCCTGATCCAATCCCATCAACGGAAGGCTTTCCATCTGCCGGATGCTGATGATGACCGTATAGGCGCCTACGGCAACATCGCCGCCATAGCGCAAAAGGGAGGTATTTAACGCCATACTTAAAAGACTTTCAGTGCTTTGCCATGACAAAGGGAGAGACGCCCAGCCCCAGTACGGGCAAAAGGATGCTGCGCTGAATGTGCATATCCTGCCACCGGAGCTTTAGATGGGTCCGTTTTCCCGTAAGGAACAGTAAAACCCAGACAGCGGAAACCGCCTGACTGAACACCGTCGCAATGGCGGCGCCTTTGACTCCCATATCAAAAACGAAAATCAGCAGAGGATCCAAAGTGATGTTGAGCACCGCTCCGATACATACCGTCAGCATACTGATTTTGGCAAAGCCCTGGGTAGTTCCGAAGTATAACCGATGGTGTTGTCACTGGCGCCGAAAGCAAACAGGATCGGCTTTAAAAAGAGGTGAATATAGCGGTCAGAGCGACCGACAGGATCAAAAGCGCCGCAAAGCAGTTTCCTGTGATGCGCTGGGCTTTTTCATGATTTCCCGCTCCCATGGCAATGGATGCCTGAGGTGCGCCGCCCATGCAATTAGGGCGCTGAAAGCGCTGATCAAGGTAATCAGCGGAAAGGTGATCCCCACCCCGGTCAGGGCGGCGGTGCCGATTTCGGGAATGTGACCGATGTAAATCCGGTCTACAATATTGTAAAGCATATTGATGATCTGGGCCGTGATCGCCGGTACTGCTAAAGAAAATAAAAGCTTTCCGACGGAATCCTTTCCTAAATCCATTTCCCGTTTTGTCTTCTGTTTGATAGAAACTCCTTCTTTTCCTTTTTTCTTTATCTATAATGACCGATGCTGAAAGCATTGCCGGGGAGGACGCCGAAAGCCGCCCTAATGATATCATTCAGTAAAAGGTTTAACCTCTTTTATCGCTTCTTTTGGCGTAATACGGGTATCCTCATGGTCGATATCGATCAAAAGGTAGCGGTCATTTCCCATGTTCAGCTCTTTCATATAGGTGAGCTGGCGAAGGCCATGGCGGGATTCTATGCGTTCCACAAGGTCGTGGCGGTCATCTTCCTTCATCGCGTACACCAGATCCACACAAGCCTGATCCACCGCTAAAATATCTGTGGAAGCGCAGATTCCCACATTGGGCGTAACGACGGGAGCGGCGGCGACCCCTTCACAGTCGCAGGACACCGACATATTCCGCATAACGTTTACATAGGTAATCTGTCTGCCGAAATAATCCAACGTGGCTTTACAGGACTCGGTCATCCGTTCCATAAACTCCTCATCGCTGATGTCCCACATATCGCTGGAGCCGGGAGTGGTATGGATCATCTTTTTCCCGATCTGTCCGTCGGCACAGCCAATCCCGATATTTTTATTGGAGCCTCCGAAGCCGCCTTTGGAATGTCCTTTAAAATGGGTCAAGGCCAGTAAGGAATCGTAATGGACAAGATTTTTTCCCACGGACATTTCGGTAAACCATTTGCCGCCGTTTATCGGAAGCATAACGGTGCCTTCCGCGTCCAAAATGTCCACCGGGCAAAAGGTCCAGCCGTTGACGGTTAGCGTTTTCCGGTGAGACTCGGTAGTATAGCGGTCTCCCTCGTAATAGGTATTGGTCTCGATGATGGAAGCGTCCGGAAGCTCTTTTTGGACCAGATTGTTCACCCAGTCTCTAGGGATGATGTTGGGGCCATGTTGCTCTCCGGTATGCAGTTTGATTCCCACTTTGCCAGTCATATTCCCGTTTACCCGACGGTAAATTTTTAAAAGACCCTCTGCGGACAGGTCTCTTGTAAAGTAGACGATGGATTCGTTTCCTTTTCGCGCTTCATAAGGAACATAACGATCCCCGCTGGTGCCGGGAACAATTTTCTTTTCGCTCATCCTTCCATATGATCCGCGTCTTCGGGACATACCGCGTCCGGAAAACGCTTCGGATTTTACTGCTACTGCCCCTATTATAGACCCGAAAAGCGAAATTGGCAATATTTTCTGTTAATGTTTTATGATAGAGATATAGGACAGTAAAAACCGGTTTTTCTTTACATTCCGGGGCTTTTGTGCTATACTCGATTTCCCATCAGTATTGTACACCGACAAAACCGCAGACACGCTATGAAAAGGGTAACGATGATGATTACATTAAACCATGTCAACAAAACGTTTCAGGTGGCGAAACGAAATCCCGGCTTTTCCGAGGCGGTGAAAGCGCTGTTTCATAAGGAGTATACCGAGATCCAGGCGCTGAAAGATGTATCCTTCACTATAGGCGACGGGGAAATGGTAGGATATATCGGTCCCAATGGAGCAGGGAAAAGCAGCACCATCAAGGTGATGAGCGGAATTTTGACGCCGGACAGCGGGGAATGCGTCATTAACGGGCGCACGCCGTGGAAAGAGCGGGTGGATCACGTTCGGGAGATCGGCGTGGTGTTCGGCCAGCGTTCCCAGCTTTGGTGGGATGTGCCGGTGGCAGACAGCTTCGAACTGATCCGAGATATTTACAAAGTGGACAAAGAGGAGTACCGCCGGACGTTAAACCGGCTGGTGGAGTGGCTGGATCTGGGGGAGATCATCAAAACGCCCGCACGCCAGCTTTCCCTTGGTCAGCGGATGCGGTGCGAGATTGCGGCGTCGCTGCTTCACCGCCCGAAGATCCTGTTTTTGGACGAGCCCACCATTGGGCTGGACGCGGTATCCAAAATCGCCGTCCGGAAATTTATCCAAACCATTCATCGGGAAAGCAACATCACGGTGATTTTGACCACTCACGATATGCAGGACATCGAAGCCCTCACCGAGCGGGTCCTTTTGATCGGAAAGGGGAGGATCCTGTTAGACGGATCGTTAGAGGAACTAAAGAAACGAAATTCCACCCGCAAGACGCTGACGGTGGATTATTTGGGAGAAAAGCTTCCCCCTTTGGATACTGCCGTCGTGGTCAGGGACGCAGACGGGCATGCGAAAATCATCGTCGATACGGCGGTCTGTTCGGTTTCAAAGGTGATTTCCCTTCTTTCCTCTGAAGTGGAAATCAAAGACCTTTCGGTGATGGGGGAGACGGTGGAT
>CALWZB010000006.1 GCA_944385915.1 uncultured Clostridia bacterium
CATACATCGCGCCGATGATGACGGCGGTTACGACAAAGATACCGATCATACCCAGTCCCATAATTTTTAAGGATTCCAAAAATAAAGCGAGATCCAGTTCCATAGGTTCCTCCTTATCTGGCAACCAGCATCAGGATCAGTCCGCCTGCAATGACGGAAGCGATCTGGCCGGAAACATTGGCGCCCACCGCGTGCATCAAAAGGAAGTTGGTGGGATCTTCCTGAAGCCCCATTTTGTTAATGACACGGGCGGACATAGGGAAAGCGGAAATGCCTGCGGCGCCGATCATGGGGTTGATTTTGTTTTTAAGGAAAAGGTTCAATATCTTGGCAAACATAACACCGCCCGCAGTGTCGAAAATAAAGGCCACCAGACCCAAAGCGATAATGAACAAAGTCTCTTTGGTGAGGAAGAGGTCCGCCTGCATTTTGGTGGCGATAGTGATGCCCAAAAGAAGGGTAACAAGATTCGCAAGTACATTTTGAGCGCTTTCCGAAAGGGAAGACAAAACGCCGCATTCCCGGATCAGGTTTCCGAACATCAGAAATCCTACCAAAGAAACCGATTTCGGCGCGACGATGCCGGCGATGACGGTCAGCAGGATGGGAAAGAGGATCTTTACCGTCTTGGAGACCGGTTTGTCGGTATAGGCCATTTTGATCTGCCGCTCTTTTTTGGTGGTGATGAGGCGGATGACCGGCGGCTGGACAATGGGTACCAACGCCATATAGGAATAAGCGGCGACGATGATAGCGCCTACATACTGAGACTGGAAATAGTTGGCGATAAAAATGGATGTGGGACCGTCGGCGGCGCCGATAATGCCAATGGATGCCGCGTCTTTTAAATCAAATCCCAAAAGACACGCCATAGACAGGGTAAAGAAGATACCAAACTGAGCGGCGGCGCCAAACAGTATCATTTTCGGATTGGCTAACAGGGGCGTAAAATCGATCATCGCGCCAATACCGATAAAGAGCAAGAGGGGGAACAGTTCATTGGCGATTCCCGCATTAAAGAGGATATCGATAGCGCCTTCCTCTACCGCTCCGGTGGCGGCGTCTACCTGAGTCACTGCGCCGGAAAGGGGGAGGTTAACCAAAATGGCTCCGAATCCCATAGGGATCAACAGAGTCGGTTCCATTTTTTTGACGATTCCAAGGTAGATCAGCAAAGCGCCAATCAACCACATGACCCCCATCTGCCAGGTGATCTCAGTGACATTTTCAAACAGGGCCAAAATTTGCTGCATTTCTTCATTCCTTCCTTTCGTACGGTTTTATTGTTGCCGTTTGGAAATGAAATTAACGGGAAAGCCGCTTTTTTTCCGAAAAAAAGACTTTTATTGCCATAGGCAATAAAAGTCTTGCTGTCGGAACATAAAAGAACCTTAGGCCGACGCGGGCGAAATACTCGCCGGTATGACGCGCCAGGCAGCGGAAAAACCGCCAGCTACTCCCTTTTCTCCTCCATTTTAGAAAAAATTTTCCAGTTTGTCAAGCGAAAAAGAAAATTTCGCCTGTTATCATATAAAATTTACCCTAATTTTTTGGAAGCTTTTTTTTGCGGCGTTTCCAAACAGCGGGGGAGAATAAAAGGAGCATGGGGAAAATCTCCAGCCTTCCTACCAGCATGTCAAAGGAAAGCAAAATTTTTCCGAAAGAGGAAAATTCCGAAAAATTTCCCATCGGTCCCACGATTTCCAGACCGGGACCAATGTTATTGATGCATGATGCCACGGCAGTGAAAGTGGTGATCAGATCGAAGCCCTCGAAGGAAAGGAGCAGCACCGAGCTGCAAAAGACCAAAAGATAGACGGATAAAAACATGTGGACGCTGCGGATGGTTTTTTCATCCTGGCGCTTTTTTTCAAAACGAACGGTAGAGATCGCATTGGGATGCAGCATTTTCCGCATATCCGCAAACGCCGCCTTAGCTAAAATAACCACACGCGCCACTTTGATGCCGCCGCCGGTGGAACCGGCACATGCGCCGATAAACATCAGCATCACCAAGATCGCTTTGGACAGCGGCGGCCACAGATTGAAGTCTACCGTGGCAAAACCGGTGGTGGTGATGATGGAGGAAACCTGGAAGAAGGCGTGGCGAAGGCTTTCCAACACCGATCCATAGAGGGAGAAAATGTTGGCGGCAATCAAAATGACCGAAGCGGCTACGATACCAAGGTAGGTGCGAAGCTCCTCGGAGCGGAAAAAATCCCGGATCCGTCCGATGAGGATAAAATAGTAGAGATTGAAATTGATACCGAACAAAAGCATAAAAACGCCGATGACCACATCGTAATAAGGGTTATTGTAAGCGCCGACACTGAGCGCCTTGCTGCTGAATCCGCCCGTTCCGGCAGTGCCTAAAGAATGGATCACCGCATCAAACAGGGGCATTTTCCCTATCACCAGCAAAAGGATCTCGATTACAATCATTACAAAGTAGATCCCATAGAGGATCTTGGCGGTATCGCTCATTTTGCTCACCAGTTTTTCCACTGCCGGTCCGGGGACCTCCGCCCGAAGCAGATGCATACCGCTTCCTTCGGACATGGGTAAGATCGCCATTACGAATACCAAAACGCCCATGCCGCCTACCCAGTGGGTAAAGCTGCGCCAGAACAAAAGGCCGTGAGGCACCGCTTCCACGTCCACTAAAATGCTGGCGCCGGTAGTGGTAAAGCCGGAGACTGTTTCAAAAAAGCAGTCCGCCGCACTTCCCAGTCCATACAGGTAAAAGGGGATGGCGCCGAAGGCGGAAATGAAAATCCAGGCCAACGCGACGGTGACCAGCCCTTCCTTGGCGTAGATCGCGGTATTTTTCGGGGGTTTTAATCCTAAGATCCCGCCTACGATAAGGCAAAGCAATATTGCCGGAATAAAACAGAAGACGGCGCCGTCCTGGTAAAAAAGGGAAACCAAAAGGGAGATCCCCATCAGGATCCCTTCGGTAAACAGGATCCTTCCCAAAGAAAAACCGATCATTCGGTAGTTCACGAAAAGAGCCCTCCTTTTTTCAAGATATCGTTGAGATCTTTTAAAGAAGTGTCAGTAGTGACAACAATGACATCGTCGTTTTCATAGAGCATATCCTGGCCGGAGGGGATCACGATGGTTCCGTTTTGCCGGACGATACCGGCGATCAAAAGTCCGTTTTTCAGCGGCAGATCCTTTAAAGGCGTATTTCGGTAGGGGAAGGCTTTGGTCACGGTAAATTCCAGCGCTTCTACCGATTCATCCACAATGCGGTGGAGCGTTTTGATCTGGGAACCGGTGGTATTTTGCATCGCCCGAATGTACTGGACAATCAGCTCGGTGGTGACGACACCGGTGGAAACGATGCTGTCGATCATATGATTTTTGGAAACCAGATTCGCCAAAGAACGCCGGTTGATCTTGGCAATGACCTTACAGGAATGAAGGCTCGCCACATTCAAAGCCATCAGAATGTTGGCTTCATCCATACCGCTCAACGCCACAAAGGCGTCGGTATTCTGGATCCCTTCTTCTGTCAAAAGGTCGTTATCGGTGCCGTCGCCCACAATGACGATGGCTTTGGGGAATTGCTCACCCATTTTGATGCAGCGCTTTTCATCCTGGTCGATGATCTTAAGCTCCATTTTCATATCGCTCAGTTCCTGGGCGAGGTAATGGCAGATCTGGCTTGCCCCTACGATCATAACCGAGGAAGCCTTTCGCTTAAAGATCCCTAAGTTCCTGAAGAACTGCTCTAACTGTGCCGGAGAGGCGGTCACATAGATCCGATCCTCGGCGCGAAGGATAAAATCGCCCGAGGGGATAATGATCTTTTCATCCCGGCAAACGGCGCAGACCAGCACCTTGACCCGAATGCTTTTATACAGTTCGGAAAGGCGAATCCCGTTTAATGGATCGCTGTCTCCCAGACGGTATTCCGCCATCTCAATGCGCCCTTTGGAAAAGGATTCGATTTTTACGGCGCTGGGGAAGCGAAGGATCCGGGCGATCTCCCTGGCGGTGGCCTGTTCCGGGTTGACCGCCAGGGAAAGCCCAAGCTCGTTACGCATAAAACGAAGCTGTTTTCCATATTCCGGATTTCGGATCCGGGCAATGGTATGGTTGACGCCCAATTTTTTTGCCAGCAGGCAGCAGAGGATGTTCAGCTCGTCCAAATTGGTCATCGCCACCAGAAGATCCGCATCCGGTACCCCGGCATCGGTTTGGGCTTGATAGCTGGCGCCGTTTCCAACGATGCCTATGACGTCGTAGATATTGACAACATTTCGGATGGCAGCAGGGTCTTCGTCAATAACGACGATCTCATGCTTTTCCGCCGAAAGCTCTTTAACCAGAGCGAGCCCCACTTTACCGATCCCTACAATAATGATTTTCATATGTCACCCGTCCGTTATGTTGAAGGTTTGTTTCAAATAATTTTCTCTATTGTAGCACAAACCAAAGGGAAAAGGGATGGATTTTCGGTAAATCGTTGATTCTTTACAAGAATTAGCGCCTGTTTTTGAAAAAAGAGGGAGCATGAGAAATGTCGCATAATTTTTGAAAACAAATTTTATGGAAAGTTTTTCTTGTATTCTTCCCTGAAAACCGATATACTGTAAATGGTTTATTTTCTAATCATTTCAGAAAACAAGGAGGAGCTTATGGCTTATCAAAAGAAAGACCATGGATTTTACACCGAGATCCATAATGAGGGCGGACCCGTTTTGGGCGTCAAGGACACGCCGGTCATCGAAGAGGATGGTTTGGCGTTCAAGGATCTTTCGAAAACGGGGACGCTGCTTCCTTACGAGGACTGGCGCCTTACTCCCGAGGAACGCGCTGCGGATCTGGCGGGAAGGCTGACGGTAGAGGAGATCGCCGGATTGACGTTGTTTTCCGCCCATCAGCAGGTTCCTGCCGCCAAAGAGGGCCGGTTTTCGGGTACTTATGACGGAAAACCCTTTGACGAAGAACATATGCACCCGTGGGCGCTGACCGACCAGCAAAAGGTGTTCTTGACCAAAGACGGGATCCGGACGGTGCTAGTCACCGAGTTTCGGTCGGCGGAGACGGCGGTGCGCTGGAATAACGCCATTCAGGATATTGCCGAGCACACCCGCCTTGGTATCCCTGTCACTTTTTCTTCCGACCCCCGCCATGGCACCAAGCTGTTTTCCGGAAGAGAGACGGGGAAAAAATTAGAGGTGTCCAAATGGCCTCAGGGATATGGTCTCGGCGCTACCTTTGACCGGGATTTGGTCTACCGGTATGGCCAGGCGGTTTCCAAGGAATACCGGGCAATGGGGATCACCAACGCCCTTTCTCCTCAGATCGATCTGGCTACGGAACCCCGCTGGAACAGGTCTACATCCTGCTTTTCGGCGCATCCGGAGCTTTCCGCCGATATGGCGAAAGCCTACTGCGACGGTATGCAGACTACTGCCGGTGAGGAAAAAGGCTGGGGGAAAGAAAGTGTTGCCGCTATGGCGAAACATTTTCCTGGGGGAGGCACCGGCGAGGGGGGAAGAGACGCCCACTTCGGCTACGGGAAATACGCGGTGTATCCGGGAAATAATCTGAAGATGCATCTGCGCTCCTTTACCGAGGGCGCTCTTTCGTTAGACGGCCCTACGAAATGCTGTGCCGCTATTATGCCTTACTATACCATTTCCTTTGATCAGGACCCGGTCTACGGGGAGAATGTGGGAAATTCCTACAGCCGGTATATGATCTCCGACCTGCTTCGGGGAGAGCTTGGCTATGAGGGTGTCATCTGCACCGACTGGGGCGTGACCCACGATCCGGGCGAGGTGGATACCTTTGGAAAGGCGAGCCACGGTGTCGAGGAAATGCCAAGAGATGAGCGGATCTTAAAGCTGATCTTAAACGGAGTGGACCAGTTTGGCGGCGACAACGAGGTAGAGCCGGTATTGGCGGCGTACCGCTTGGGCGTCAGCCGGTACGGCGAAGAAAAGATGCGCGCCCGTTTTGAGGAGACGGCGAAACGGATTTTGCTTCCTATGTTTCGCGTGGGGCTGTTTGAAAACCCCTATCTGGATCTTGCGGAAAGCGAGAAGACCATCCGCGCCAAGGAACTGGTAGACGCGGGGTACGAGGCACAGCTTCGGTCACTGATCTTAGTGAAAAATAAAAACAACGTTCTTCCCCTTAAAAAAGGGACCAAGGTTTATATTCCCGACCGGTTTATCCGGGGGAAGAAAGACTTTTTCGGAAACCAAATGCCTGACCGGACGGTTTCTCCTGTTCCTAAAGAGGATATCGCACCGTTTTACGAGCTTGTGGATTCGCCGGATGAGGCGGAGGCGTTTTTGGTGTTTATGGACAGTCCCTCCAACGACGCCTACAGTGCAAAGGACAAGAAAAACGGGGGCAACGGTTACCTTCCCATCAGCCTTCAGTACCGCCCATACACCGCTGAGTTTGCCAGAGAGGTGAGTATTGCCGGCGGAGATTTCAGAGAGGAAAGCGCCAACCGGAGCTACAAAGGAAAGACGGTGACGGTGAGCAATGAGGCGGATCTGGATAATGTCCTGAAAATGAGAGAGATGGCAAACGGCCGGCCGGTGATCGCGGTAGTGACGTTGAACCATATGGCGGTCCCGGCGGAATACGAGCCTTTTACCGATGGGATCTTATTGACCTTCGGTGTGGAAAACAAAGCGCTCTTTTCCATCCTTTCCGGCGAGACGGAGCCAAGCGGACTGCTTCCCGCTCTTTTGCCCCGGGATATGAAGACGGTAGAGGAGCATTGCGAAGACCTTCCCTTTGATATGGCGTGTTATGTGGACGAGATGGGCAACGCCTACGATTTTGGCTTCGGTTTGAATTACCATGGAACAATCGAGGACGAACGGACGAAACGGTATCAAAAATAACAAAAAAGCTCCGGATTTCCGGAGCTTTTTTATATCCGCTTTTTTAATGTGAGCAGCCGAAAGGTCCGATCCGCCGCCTTGGATAACAGTCTTTCGCTTTGACATATCGATTCTTCCAGGGACATAGGTCCCTGGGAAATGGGAACCAAAGCGTCAATACCGATGGCATAGACCGACTCCCATCCTTCTCCCAGCGCGCCGGTAAACCCGATCACCGGTACCGATAAGGGGGCGCAAGCAGATCCGATGCCGGAGAGGACCTTCCCGAAAACCGACTGGCCGTCGATTTTTCCTTCCCCGGTCAAAACGAGATCGGCGGTCGGTACTTCTTTGAGAAAACCGGTCATGGAAAGGATGGTCTGGATCCCTGACGCAAAGGCGGCGTCAAAAAAGGCGAGGGCCGCAAAACCAAGGCCGCCGGCGGCGCCGGCACCTCTGTCCCGACTGTGATCCCGTCCTAATGTTTGACCGACAATTTGGGCATAATGGACCATGCCTTTCTCCAGTAAAGGCAGCGTCTCTTCGGTACCGCCTTTTTGGGGGCCAAACACCTTAGTGGCGCCGTTTTCTCCCGTGAGCGGGTTATCGACGTCGCAAAGCAAAGTGAATTTGGCGCTTGAAAGACCGGGATGAAGAAGGGACAGGTCGATCTTTTGGATCCAGGCGAGATTTCCGCCCTTAGGATGGAGTACACTTCCCTTTTGATCCAAAAATATTGCGCCAAGCGCCTCTAACGCACCGGCGCCGCCGTCGTTGGTGGCGCTTCCGCCGACAGTGAGTATGAAATTTTGAGCTCCGCGGTTTAAGGCATCGGCGATCAGCTCTCCCGTACCGTAGGTGGAGGTGTTTACGGGATCCCGTTCCTTTTCCGTCAAAAGGGGAAGACCGGAAGCTTTCGCCATCTCGATGACAGCGGTACCGTCGGAAAGCAGGGCGTATTCGCTTTGGATTTTTCGCCCTAACGGATCGGAAACCAAAAGGGAGATCCGCTCTCCCTTTCTGGCGTCCAGGATACAGTCTAACGTTCCTTCGCCGCCGTCGGCGATGGGAAAGGAGAGGATCTCGCTTTCCGGGAAATAGGCTTTCGCCCTTTCCGCGAGGATGCGGGACACCTCTTTGGCGGATAAGGATCCTTTAAAGGAATCCGGCGCAATCAGGATCTTCAAGGGATTCTCCTTTCTTTTATTCCAGCAGTCCCAGATGCAAAAACGCCTGGTAAAGGCCGTCTTGTTCCACGTCGCCGGTAAGGTAGTCTGCCGCCGCTTTGATTTCGTCGCCGCCGTTTCCCATGGCCACGCCGATGCCACAGTATTGCAGCATAGGAATATCGATCTTGGCGTCGCCGAAAGCGATGGTGTCCTCTCGTTTTGCACCAATATGGTCTAAAAGGATGCGCACCGCCTCTCCCTTATCGGTATCTTTGGCGCGAAGGTCGCCGAAAAGGGCAAGCTCGCCTTTTCCGCCCCATGTCCCCGCGAGCAGGTCGGGAAAGGCGTCTTTGGCGGCGTAAAAATCGTCGGGGCTGTTTAAAATAAAGCTGATTTTATTGACATCGTCCCGGTACAGCGGCTCTGAAAACCGCATATCCGGAAACGCTTCCTCAACGGTAATGGGAGACGGGACGCCGGTTTTTTGATACGCGTACTTTTCGATCACCGGCTGGCCTTTTTCTTTAAAATGTTCGCTTCCGTATAGGCCGCTGTTGCTTTCCAGATAAAATTCCAATTCCCGTTGGTGGAGAAAATCCACTACTCTTTTGCATTGCTCCAAAGAAAGGCCGTTATGAAGCAGCACTTCGCCCCGGTCCTCCACATAGCCTCCGTTGGCGCCGATTAAGCCGTCGACCCCCATCTCCCAGATCTCCTCGCTCATTTCGGCTTTGCTCCTTCCGGTACAAAGATAGATCAGATGGCCGTTTTTCCGGGCGATTTGGACCGCCTTTACCGCCGAAGAGGGGAGAATGTTTTGGTAATTGACTAATGTTCCGTCTACGTCTAAAAAGATAATTTTTCTCATGGATACCCCTTTATCAGTCGTCGATACCGTACAGGGCGCTGTACTTTTTCGTTAGGTAGTCGATATAAAAGCGGGGATCAAATTCGGTGTGGCAGCAGTTTTGGATCACCTCTTTGGGCTTGATCAAAGAGCCGAAACGGTAGATCCGCTCGGTAAGCCAGCTTACAATGGGGGAAAGGTCGCCCTTTTCAATGGTGTCTTCGATGTTGAGATCCTTTTCCATAGATGCGTAGATCTGGGCGGCGTAAGCACTCCCGATGGAATAGGAGGGGAAGTAGCCGAAGGAGCCTCCCGCCCAGTGGACATCCTGTAAAACACCCTGAGCGTTGCTTGGCACATCCACTCCCAGATACTCCCGGTAGAGACGGTTCCATTCCCCGGGCAGATCCTTTACCGAAAGGGTACCGCCAATCAGGCGCTTTTCCAGCTCGTAGCGGATCAGGATATGAAGGGAATAGGTCAGCTCATCCGCTTCGATCCGGATCAAAGAGGGCGCGCTTTGGTTGACAAAGCGGTATACCTCCTCTTCGGTGACGTCTTTGAGCTGTTCAGGGAAAAGGGATTTCATTTTGGGGAAGATGAGATGGATAAATGCCTTCGACCGGCCGATCATATTTTCGAAAAACCTGGACTGGGATTCATGGACGCCCATGCTGGTGCCGGTGGCTAAGATGGATCCCATCAGCTCGTCGCCGGTATGCAGTTCATACAAAGCGTGTCCGCCTTCGTGGATGACGCTGAACAGGTTGGAGGTAAAACGGTTTTCGTCGTAATGGGTGGTGATCCTTACGTCATGTTTATGGAAATTGGTGGTAAAGGGATGGACGGTCTCCCCAATGGCACAGTAATTTTTGTCGATGGTCAGCACATCCATCAAATAATCGGAAAACTCCTTTTGAAGATAAATCGGGTAGCTCCGAAAAGCAAAATCACTCCGAAAGGGCGCCTTTTTTTGGATCTTTTGGATCAGGGGGACGAGATTCTTTCGGATGGCGTCGAAGTAGGAGTCCAAAATTTCGGTGGTGAGCCCTTCCTCATATTGGTCGAGCATCACGTTATAGGGGTCCATGTCCGGCTTATAGCATTTCGCGAACCGGCGCTCATAACCGATAATTTCCTCCAAAACCGGCGCGAAGGCGTCGTAGTCGTTATTTTCCTTGGCGTTTGCCCAGATATGCTCCGACTGGCTTTGAAGATTCTGGTAAGCGAGATACTCGTCTTTCGGAATACTTTGGATCCGCTCTATATTCTTGTAAAGCTCCTGCGCTTCCCGCACCGTCTGGTGATCCACTTCGTCCTCGTGGGCGAGGATCTCTTCCAGCATGGGCTTTAATTCTGGCGACGCGGTGATCTGATACAGGGCGTCGTTTAGCACCGCGAAGGTGTCCTGAAGCTCTACATAGGACATTTTCGGCGCCGCCGTCTGGCTGTCGTAGCTTAGCATCCCCAAAGCATGCTGGTATGCCAGACGCTGTTTTTGATGTTCCTTCAGTTTTTGTACCGTTTCTTTCATAGATAAACCTCATTTCAGTAAAAATAGGGCGTCCTCTTTGGACATCCCGGTTTGTTCCATTAAATGGGACGCGAAGCGGTTTAACGAATCGAAAGGATCCTCGAGATAAGCCTGTTGCATAAAATCATTTCCAAGCAAGGCCTCCGGCGTAGAGTAGACGGATACCGGCCAGCCGTAAGGCTCCCCGTTTCGGTTTCGTTTGGGGATCAGCCCCCGGACGATGAGATACCCCTTCATCTGCAGCGAGGTGATAACGGTATCGAAGCCCTTTTCTCCGCCCTTTTGAAATCCGGCGAGGCGCTTGACCTCGTAGGCGGGAAGAAGAACGTCCTTTTCAAAAAAGAGATCCATGATCTTTTTTTCTTTTCTTGAAATCAGTCCGTCCTCGTAAGCGGCGTCAAAATCATAACCCTGGCGCCGGTAATTCATCAGTACGGGATACCATTCCCTCGAGACAAAAGCGGCACTTTTCTGGCACAGCTTTCCGTAAAGAAGCTCGCCCTCGGCGGCAATGATCTTCCGCCACTCCCAAGGGTCGGTTTTTTCCTCTCCCGTGTGCCAGCGGATCCCTTCCCCCGACATCCCATAGAGGGAAAATCCGTCCTTTTGGCCTAAACCCAAAGGGAGGATACCGTAATCCGATACACGTTTTTTCAGTTCGTCTATGGAAAAAATGAAAGGCTGCGGACGCATAAGATCCCTCTTTTCTTTTCTTTTTTTCATTTTACCATGGGGAAAATGCCTTTGCAACCGGCCTTTTTTTGATTTTGCGGGAAATCCTGTCGAAAAAAGAGGAATTTTGGATTGCTCTTTTTTGCTTTTTTTGATAAAATAAATATAAACAAAAACCTCATGGCAAGAAAAGAGAGGATTATTATGAGAGCAGACGGAAGAAGAGTCAAAGCGCCGGATCCTATGTACGCCATTGTTCCGTACATTATGAATAAACGGTACGACGCGATGAATATGATCACCGTTCGTTTCCCGTATCAGCCGGTACATGATTACATCAAACGGAAGCGAAAAGAAGGGGTTTCTTTAAGCCATATGTCGGTGTTGTTGGCGGCATATCTTCGGGTTGCCGCGGAATTTCCCCTTCTCAACCGGTTTGTGGTGAATAAAAAAATTTACGCGAGGAACAGCTATACTATCAGTATGGTGATCATGCGTCCCGGCGACGAGGATGGTACTATGACCAAGGTGGATCTGGACCCCAACGATACCATTTTTGATGTCAATCGAAAGATGAATGCATTTATCGATAAAAATAAAGCCGGGGTGGGAAGCAACAGCACCGACCGGCTGATGAAAATCCTTCTCGGGATCCCGGGGTTAGTCAACGTAGGGATCGGGCTGTTTAAGCTGATGGATCGGTTTGGACTTTTGCCCAAGGCGTTGATCCAGGCAAGTCCTTTCCACGCAAGCTTATGTATCTCCAATCTCGCCAGCATTCGGACAGGGCATATTTACCATCATTGCTATGAATTTGGCACCATTAGCCTTTTCATCACCATGGGTATTCCGGAAAAGCAGTGGGAGATGGTAGACGGAGAGCCCAAGGAGGTTCGGTATATGCCTTTGGGCGTGGTTATGGATGAGCGGATCTGTTCCGGACATTATTTTTCGATGGTATTCCGCCGCCTTACATCCTATATGGATGATCCGTCTTTGCTGGAGTTGCCTCCCGAGACGGTGAATTATGACGAAGCGTATCAAAAGGCATAAGCCGGTAGAAGAAAAAGGACGGGGAATTATGGATCAGGATTACAATTTGGTAGAGATGGGGGCCCAAAAGCATATTGCTTTGATCGCTCATGATAATCGGAAAGAGGAATTGGTTTCGTGGGTCAAAACCAATAAAAAGGTGCTGTCTCACCACTTTCTTTGCGGCACGGGGACCACGGCAAAGCTGATTTCCGAGGAAACGGGACTTCCGGTGACCGGCCTTCGGAGCGGCCCTTTAGGGGGAGACCAGCAAGTCGGCTCCCGGATCGCCGAGGGGGCTATCGACTTTATGATCTTTTTTTGGGATCCTCTGGCGGCGCAGCCTCATGATCCCGATGTCAAGGCGCTTTTGCGGATCGCGGTGCTTTACGATATCCCGGTGGCGATGAACCAGTCCACTGCGGACTTCCTTTTTTCTTCCACCCTTATGGACACGGAGTACAACCGGAAGATCATCGATTATGAAAAGCGCCTCAAGCAAAGGGCCAAGCAGTTCAGAGAGGGCACGCTGCGGGATGAGACAGTGGGATAGTGGCTGCCAAAAGGGCGGCGTATGGAAGTGCGCTGCCTTTTTCGAGCGCCGGCGTAAAAAACGCCGCTTCTTTCAAAAGGAGGAAATATGAAACAGTGTATGGACGCCGACAATCTGCACCGGCGGCTGAAAAAGATCATCGGTCAGGTACAGGCTATTGACCGAATGGTTGATGAGGACATTCCATGTGAAGATATTCTTTCCCAGCTCAACGCCGCCAAGTCCGCGCTTCATAAATGCGGTCAGGTGGTTTTGGAAGGACATATCAAGCATTGTGTCCGCGATGGGATCGAGCATGGAGACGCGGATAAAACCATTGAAAGCTTTACCAAGGCGGTGGAGCGGTTTTCCAATATGGGCTGAGGTCTGCATTTTCCCTTGACAGGCAGTATCTGTACGGATATTATATACATATACCCCTTATGGTATAAATATTCGGAACGGAGATCGTTATGAAAGCATTTATGGAAAAACTGGAAGCCCTGCTGGAGCTGGGAGGGATCCGGAAGGATATCACGCTTCTTGCGATATCGGGCGCTGCGGTTCTGTGCAGCCTGTTCCGGTTTCAGCCCTTTCCCTTTGATATGGCGTGGATCGCCATCCTTCTGTGCGGCGTGCCGATCATTCTGGAGGCTGTTATCGGGCTGGTCACGGCATTTGACATCAAGGCCGATGTGCTGGTGTCGCTGGCCCTGATCGCTTCTGTGCTGATCGGAGAGGATTTCGCCGCCGGAGAGGTGGCCTTTATCATGCAGCTGGGCGGGCTGCTGGAGGAGCTGACGGTGGCAAGGGCGCGGGCCGGCATCGAGAAGCTGGTGCATCTGACGCCGCAGACGGCGCGGCTCCTGAAGGACGGAAAGGAGACTGTGATACCGGCGCAGGAAGTTCAGGTGGGCGACCTGCTCCGGGTCCTGCCGGGAGAAAGCGTCCCGGCGGACGGCGTGATCGTATCGGGGCAGACCTCCATCAACCAGGCGGTCATGACCGGAGAATCCCTGCCCGTGGACAAGGCGGCGGGCGACCGGGTATCCAGCGGCACGGTGAATCAGTTCGGCGCGTTTGAAATGAAGGCGGACAGGGTGGGGGAGGACAGCTCCATTCAGCGCATGATCCGGCTGGTACAGTCCGCGGACGCGGGAAAGGCGAAGATCGTCGGACTGGCGGACCGCTGGGCGACCTGGATCGTGGTGATCGCCCTCAGCGCCGCGGCGCTGACCTGGCTGCTTACCGGCGAGATCATCCGCGCGGTCACCATCCTTGTGGTGTTCTGCCCCTGCGCCCTGGTGCTGGCCACGCCCACGGCGATCATGGCGGCCATCGGAAACGCCGCGAAGCACGGCTTCCTTGTCCGGGAGGGAGACGCGCTGGAACGGCTGGCAAAGGTGAAGGCCATCGCCTTTGACAAAACCGGAACCCTGACCTACGGAACGCCGGAGGTGGTAAGCGCCGTTTCCGTTTCCGGAGACTATCCGGAGGAAGAGATCTACCGGTTGGCGGCCTCTGCCGAGCAGCTGTCCGAGCATCCTCTCGGGAAGGCGATCGCTTCCTGTTTTAAAAAGACCTGTCGGAAGACGCCCGCGGCGGCGGAGCGCTTCCGGATGATCCCCGGACGGGGCGTATGCGCGTGGGTGGAGGGAAAAGAGATCCTTGCGGGCAATCCGGAGCTTCTGCGGGAGCGGGGAGTGGAAATGACGCCGCCAGAAGGGGCGCTTGCAATGCTTCAGAAGGGCTGCAGCGTGACCTATATCGCGGCGGACGGAAGGTTTGCCGGCTATATCGCCCTTTCCGATACGCTGCGGAAGGACAGCGCGGACATGATCCGCGCGCTTTCCGAAATGGGGACGGAGCCTGTCCTTCTGACGGGCGACCATGAAAACGCGGCGAAAACCATCGCCGCGCAGCTTCAGATCCGCACGGTGCGGGCGAACTGCCTTCCGGAGGACAAGCTGAAGGCCATCGGCGAATATCAGGATGCGGGCAGCCCGGTCTGCATGATCGGCGACGGCATCAACGACGCGCCCGCCCTGAAAAAAGCGCAGGTGGGCATCGCCATGGGCGGCGTCGGAAGCGACATTGCCGTGGATGCGGCGGATATCGCCCTGGTGGACGACGAAATAAAGGAACTCCCCCATCTGATCGCCCT
>CALWZB010000007.1 GCA_944385915.1 uncultured Clostridia bacterium
GAATGGGGTAAAAAGACCTTAGCCTACGAGATCGACGACGAGACGGAAGGTTATTACGTTCTCTATACGTTCAATTCTGTTCCTTCCTTCCCCGCCGAGCTGGAAAGAAGACTGAAGATCACTGACGGTATTCTTCGCTTCCTGGTCGTGACCAGAGTATAAGGGAGGCAACTATGCTTAACCGGATTATTTTGATGGGACGTCTGGTGGCGGACCCGGAGCTTCGCCAGACACCAAACGGTGTTTCGGTGGCATCCTTCCGCATCGCGGTGGATCGGGATTACCAATCCAAAACCACCGGTGAACGGCAGGCCGATTTTATTCCCTGTGTGGCGTGGCGCCAAACGGGCGAATTTATCAGCCGCTATTTTTCCAAAGGACGGATGATCGCGGTACAAGGACAACTCCAAAGCCGCAGCTACGAGGACAAAACCGGTCAAAAGCGGACGGCTTATGAAGTAATCGTGGATCAGGCGTATTTTGCGGATTCCCGTCCGAATGGCGCATCCGGCGACCGGAACGATATTCCGTTTCCCACTGAGCCTCCCCGTTTTGAGGAGCCGCAAAGAGGAAACAGCCTGTCGGTGGGTGACTCTGGAAGTTTTGATGAAGCGGACACCGATGACGGCGATCTGCCGTTTTAATGAATTGGGAAGGAGAACAAAGGCACTATGGATAGAAACAACAGAAGCAGAAAGCCCAGAAGAAAAGTTTGCGCTTTCTGTGCGGATAAGGTAGAGAACATCGACTACAAGACCATCGGCAAATACAGCCGGAAGGTTCTGTCCGAGCGGGCGAAAATTATTCCCCGCCGTGTGACCGGTACCTGTGCCCGCCATCAGCGTCAGCTGACTGTTGCGGTAAAACGGGCCCGTCATATCGCTCTTTTACCTTTCGTCAACGACTAAGCGACACAAGGTCCTCCGAAACGCTTCGGAGGACCTTTCTTTTAGACTATGAACCAAGGAATTTTAATTTTGGATCTTCATGGCTTCAATCAGTATCAGGCAAAGGTCTTAATCGACAGCCGGCTTCGTTCCTTCAAAGGCTACCGTATCCGCCTGATCCACGGATACCGAAACGGGGATGCTTTGCGGGAAATGATCCGAAAAACCTATCGAAGCCATCCGAAGATCCTTCGGATCGAGCTGGGGCTCAATCCCGGCGAAACCGATTTGGTGCTGAAAGAATATTAAAACGCTCCGGGAAACCGGAGCGTTTTTTTACAGTTTGGAGCTTTTTAACGTCTGACGCTTGGTGCGGATCTCGCTTAAAGACTTCCCGAGCTGTTCCTCGCAACCCTTCAGTACGCTGTCCACATAGTCCCCTGCCGCTTTTTTTAGCTCACGGGACTGAAGCTGCGCCGTGCTCATGATCTCACTCGCTTTTTGCTGCGCCTGTTTGACCAGTTCGTCGTTATCCACTAATTTTTTCGCCCGTTCCTCAGCGACCCGAATAATCATCTCCGCTTCCTTTTTGGCATCGTCGATGATCACCTTGCGGTCGTTGACGATCTCTCTCGCCTTGCTAATCTCCACAGGAAGATGGAGGCGAATATCTTCAATCAGCTCATGAAGGCGATCCGCCTCCACCATGCTTTTTCCTCCGCTCAAAGGCACGCTCCATGCGCCGTCTAAGATTTCTTCCATCATCAAGAGAAGATTTTCGATATTATTAGCCATAAACGCTACTTCCTTTCCCTTACCGCTGCTTCGGAAACAGCCGCTGTTGAATGTCTTCCAAAATACATCCCGGAACAAAATCCGA
The DNA here is from genome assembly GCA_944385915.1 of uncultured Clostridia bacterium. GTDB lineage: Bacteria > Bacillota > Clostridia > Oscillospirales > Ruminococcaceae > CALXGT01. The sequence continues at coordinate 1,768 of CALWZB010000007.1, forward strand.
GATATCGCCGCCTAACGAAGCAATGTTTTTTACCAAGCTGGAACTTAAATACATGTTTCCGGCGTCGGTAGTAAAAAAGATGGTTTCCGCCCCGGGGAACATCTTTTTGTTCGCCAAAGACATCTGAAACTCGTATTCAAAATCGGAAACCGCCCGAAGCCCTTTCACAATGGCGCAAGCTTGTTTTTTCTTCACATATTCCGCCAACAGTCCATCGTCGCAATCCACCGTTACGTTGGGAAGATGGGCAGTCGCTCGCCTGGCGAGGTCCATACGTTCTTCAGGGGTAAACGAATAATTGCTCTTATACGGATTGAAGGAGACCAATACGATCACCTCGTCGAACAATCGAGCGGCTCTGCTGATAATGTCCAAATGCCCCAGTGTAACCGGGTCAAAGCTGCCCGGACAGACTGCTAATCTCATAAAATCAAGCCTTTCCTTTGATGTAAGTTGTCACAGCGGTTTTTCCATACCGGTATCTTTTTTTCTGGACCAGTCCCGGGATCTCCTCGGGAAGGGTTTCGTCGTTTGCATGCTCTACAAGGACGATCCCATCGTCAGAAAGGATCCGTTCCAGGCAAGGGAGAATCTTTTCCGGATATCCCATATGGTACGGAGGATCCAAAAAAATGATATCGTACACTTCTACCGCCGTCTGAATGAAATCCACCACATCCTGATTGATCACACGGCTTTGTTTGGTAAAACCGGTGAGAAGGAGATTTTCGCGGATCACTTCCCGCGGCGCTTTTCCGCTATCGACAAAGGTCGCCTTTTTGGCGCCTCTGCTCAACGCTTCGATCCCGATCTGACCGGAGCCGGCAAATAAGTCCAGCACCGACGCATAGGGAAGCATAAACTGTATAATGCTGAAAACCGCTTCCTTGACCATATCTGTGGTGGGGCGGGTATCACACCCATCCGGCGTTTTCAGCTTTCGCCCTCTGGCACTGCCGGTAATGACACGCATGTCTTCACTACCTTTCCTGATAAAAATAGACGTTCATCACCAAACCGATGGAAAGAAACGAAGTGATGAGCGAAGTTCCCCCCGCACTGATCAACGGGAGGGTGATCCCTACCACCGGAAGAACACATAACACCATGCCCACATTGATGATGGTCTGGAATAAAAAGATCGAAAAAACACCGACGCAAATATAACAGCCTAACGGATCAGACGCCTGTCTCGCGTTAAGAAGCATCTTAAAGCACAGGATCAAAAGCACCGCCAATACACCCACACAGCCTAAAAAGCCGAGGGTCTGGCCGATATGCGCCAATATAAAATCATTTTCCAACGCGAAAACCCAGTTGAGATCATCGGAAAACAATCCTTTGTCCAAAAGCTCTCCGGATCCTAAGATCCGCCTTCCCACTAACTGCTGATACCCGGCGCCGGCGGGATCACTCTCCAGATCCAAAAGGATCAAAAACCGGTTTTTGATGGGATCAGGCAGTAGTCCCGATACCCACAGCACCACGGCGCCTACGGCACCCAGTCCTGCGCCCAACGCCAGAAACTTCACCGAAAGGCCCGCCGCGAAAATCATGACGACAAAAATGAAAAAGAAAACCAGCGCGGTTCCCATATCTCCCTGGAAAAAGATGAGCGCGCATGGAAACAATCCATGAAGGCAAAGGGGCAGCAGAACCGCAGGGCGGTTGATCCCTTCCCTCACCTTGGACAGATGGTAAGCAAAGGTCAAAACAAAAGAAACCTTCAACAGCTCAGCAGGCTGGATGGAAAGTCCTCCCACCTTTAGCCATGCGCTGTCGTCGCTTCCGGGAGGGGTATACACAATAGAAAGATTGGTAAAGGTCAGCAGTACCAACGAAAGTGTCAGCGGCAGATGGACAAACCACAGCCGGGATAACATTCGGTAAGGAAAAGCGGCGGCCAGAAGCATCGCCGCGAATCCCAAACATCCCGCGAAAATCTGCATGGTAAAGGGGTTAAGGAGCCGGCTGCCGCTGTCGCTGATGAAGCCTGCCTGCAAAAGAGAGTACTGGAGCAGACAGCTAATCGCCACAGCGATCACACACAGCAGCATCAGCACCTTATCCAACCGCTTGATATACCGCCGAAATCCACGCCAAAAGGCTTGCAGTGTCTCTTTCAATGTCGTTTAAAACAGCCCGTCGATGCTTCCGTTGCCGTCCACATCGATCTGCTCGGCACTGGGAACCTTGGGAAGTCCCGGCATCGTCATAATGGCGCCGGTCAACACCACAACGAATCCGGCTCCGGCCGACAAGCTCACATCAGCTACATGGATCGCAAAGTTTTCGGGACGCCCTAACGCCTTGGGATCATCGGAAAGAGAATACTGGGTCTTCGCCATACATACGGGAAGGTCGCCGTACCCTAACGCGGTGATATCCCGAAGGGCTTTTTTCGCCGCCGCTGTATAGGTGACCTCGTTTGCGCCGTAGATTTGCTTGGAAACCGCCTCGATCTTTTCTTCCAACGTCATATCCAGCTCATAGATGGGCTTAAACTCGTAGCAGCCTTCGCATTTTTCAATCACGTTCACAATCGTCTTTGCCAGCTCGATACCGCCGTCTCCCCCTTTGGCGAACACTTGGGAAAGCGCGTAATCCACGCCCATCTCCTTACAGCAGTCATCGATCACCTGGATCTCCGCCGGTGTATCCGTATCAAACTGGTTAATGGCGACCACAACAGGGACGCCGAACTTATGCATATTTTCCACATGGGCTTTCAAATTGACAATGCCCTTCTTCAAAGCGTCCACATTCTCCACCTTCAGGTCCGCCTTTTTGACACCGCCGTTATATTTGAGCGCGCGCACCGTCGCCACAACCACGCAGCAATCCGGTTTTAACCCCGCCGTCCGGCATTTGATGTCGTAAAACTTCTCGGCGCCCAGATCGGAGCCAAAGCCCGCCTCAGTAATCACATAATCCCCCAATTTCAACGCTAACTTGGTAGCGCGGATGGAGTTACAACCGTGAGCGATGTTGGCGAAAGGCCCGCCATGCATCAAAACCGGGGTATTCTCCAACGTCTGGACCAGATTGGGCTTTAATGCGTCTTTCAAAAGAGCGGTCATCGCCCCTTGCGCTTTCAAATCTCTTGCATAAAGGGGGCGGTTATCGTAGCTGTATCCAAACAAAATATTCCCGATCCGTTCCTTTAAATCGGTTAAATCGGAAGCAAGGCATAAAATCGCCATAATCTCGGTGGCGACGGTAATCATAAAGCCGTCTTCTCTCGGAACGCCGTTGCTCTTTCCGCCAAGCCCAACGACGATATTCCGAAGAGCCCGGTCGTTCATATCCATGCAACGTTTAAACAGGATCCGTCTGGGGTCGATTCCTAAGGAATTTCCCTGCTGGAGATGGTTATCGATCATCGCGCAGAGAAGATTATTGGCGGAGGTGATGGCATGCATGTCCCCGGTAAAATGAAGATTGATGTCCTCCATGGGAACGACCTGGGAATATCCGCCGCCGGCGGCGCCGCCCTTTACACCAAACACCGGACCGAGAGACGGTTCTCTTAACGCCAAAACCGCTTTCTTTCCGATTTTTTTCATCGCCTGGCCCAATCCCACCGAAGTGGTGGTTTTCCCTTCCCCGGCAGGGGTGGGATTGATGGCGGTCACCAAAATCAGCTTACCGTCTTTGTTTCCCTGCACCTTTTTGATAAACTCGTCGCTGATTTTGGCCTTATATTTTCCGTAAAGCTCTAAATCGTCCTCTGGAATGCCGATCTCTTTTCCGATCTCGGTAATGGGAAGCATCTTAGCCTGTTTTGCGATTTCAATATCTGTCAACATAAAACGCCCTCCTGCCCATATTCAGTATTTCCCCTTTTTCTACGAAAAAAGGACACATTGATACACATGGATAGTATACCACAGAAAGTGGAAAGATAGCAAGAGGAAGGACCGATTTCCTTGACAAAATTAACAATTCGAAGGCAAAAAATCCTCCGTATATGCAAAAAAAATTAGTTTGAAAGCTAAATATTCTTATGGTACAATAAATTCAGAAACAAGAAAGGAGATTTCCTATGAGTCGATTTAATCATCAGTCTGTATCCGGATTTCTCAAAGCAGAAGGCCGGAAGATGGTCAATGGCAAAGGAGAGGAAGTCATTTTACGCGGCTGGGGCGCCGGAAACTGGACCAATCCCGAAGGATTTATGGTGGGAGGTCCCGGCCGTATTGCCGGAGTCAGCGTAGAATATGCCCTTCCCGGCCGCTTCGATCGAAGAAGAAGCATGGATTCGGTGATCCGGGAATTATGCGGAAGCAAATACGCCGATTCCTTCTGGCCCCGCTGGTACCGAAACCATCTCGGAGAGAAGGACATTGCCGAAATGGCGGCGTTGGGGTACAACTCGGTCCGCCTTCCTTTGAGCGCCGCCGCGTTTTTGTACGAGGAGCCGGGTTATCTGTTTAACGAAGACAGCTTTCAAATGCTTGACAGCGTGCTGGATTACTGTGAAAAATACGGGATCTACGCTGTGATCGATATGCATGGCGCTGTGGGCGGCCAGTCGGCGTTAGCGTGCGACGACGGCATCGACAGTCTCCCCCACATGTTCTTAGACGAGGAAAGCTGGGAGCGGACCATCGTTTTATGGGAAGAGATCGCCCGCCGATACAAAGACCGGTACATCGTCGGCGGTTACGACTTACTCAATGAGCCTCTTTCCCCGGTAAAATGGCATTATCTTTTCCCGAAGCTTCGGGAATTTTACGACGAGCTCATCCCCCGGATCCGCGCCATCGACAAAAACCACCTGCTGACCATCGAAGGCGGCGCCTTCTCCACCGATAACTCCATCTTTTTCGGCGCGCCGATCGACCCATGCAACAACTGGTGCATCCATATCCATCAATACGGCTTCAGTCCCGAGATTCGGGATCTTCAGCGGTACCTGGAGCGTTCGGTGACGTTAGACGTCCCCATCTGGATCGGCGAAGGGGGAAGCTCTTTGGAGCATATGGCGATCTACTATGATATCTGCGCCAGCGAGCATATCGGCTTTAATCTCTGGTGCTGGAAAACGGCGAAAGAGGAAAGCCGACCGATGAACCGAGGCGGACTACAGTACCGTCTCCCCAAAGACTGGGAGCTGGTTCGGACCTTCTGCGCCGGCGGTCCCAAGCCGGGCTTCGCGAAAAGCATCGCCATCTTCGACGAACTGCTGGAAAACATCAAATTCGAGCATTGCGAGTACAACCGCTCCGCCCATGATTACATCCAGCGCCGCCCAAGTCTCACCCTTCCGGCGGTAGGCTACGACCATAAGCCCGGAAACGGCAAATCCTTCAGCGGAAATTGGGAATTCGGAAACCCCTACAACTACCGCACCGAAGATCATACCAAGCTGGTGCTGCGGCCTGGCTTTTACGGTCCCGATATCGGCCCTGCCCAGATGATGGCCGCTTCCCAGGGCGCCGGACGGCCGATCCCTCCCGATCCTGCCGCCGCTCTTTTGGTGGAATTAAATCCCGGTGACTTCGCCTGCTACACCATCAGAGAGGTCAAAACGGGATGCAAGCTTTCCATCGAGCTGTTTTCGCCAAAGGACGCGACCCTTTTGGTCAGCTGCGGCGAAACGGAAGAGGAAATTGCCCTTTCGGGAAAGGAAGAAGCCCAAACGATAGACGCGCTGACGCTTCCCGAAGGAGAAGAACTGGTCATCAAGATCGCATCCAAAGCGGGAATTCTTCGCTTAAGCGCCTTGACCTTTACCGCATAATTTTTAAAGCGAAAAGAGCTCCGGTTTCCCGGAGCTCTTTTTATACTTTCTCTACTTTAATGGTATTGGTGTTTCCGGAAATGCCGTTGGTCTTTCCGCCCATCAGCACCACATAATCGTCTTTTTCCAAATGAAACGCTTCTTTCGCTAATTTTTTGGCGGTGTAAAACAAAACGTCGGTAGAATCGTACTGCTCGCACATTAAGGGGGTAACGCCCCACGACAAAGCGAGCTTCCGCCAGGTTTTCTCATTGGTCGTAATTCCCGCGATATCCACAGGCGCCCGGAACCGGGAAACCATTCGCGCCGTCAGCCCGGACAAGGTACATACGGCAACCGCCTTGGCGTCCACGTCAATAGCCATCCCGCAGGTGGCGTGGGAAATGGCGTCAATGAGGTTATGGATCTGGAAATCCGAATTGGAAAACCGCTTGGCGTAATGGATATTTTCCTCGGTATGAACGGCGATCTTCGCCATGGTCTCCACCGACAGTACAGGATATTTTCCGGCAGCAGTCTCCCCCGAAAGCATGATCGCGCTGGTCCCGTCGTATACCGCGTTGGCGACATCAGATACCTCCGCACGGGTAGGACGGGGATTATGAGTCATGCTCTCCAGCATTTCCGTGGCGGTAATGACCCGTTTGCCCATCAGCCGGCAGCGGACAATCAGCCGCTTTTGGATGGCGGGAAGCTCCTCTTGCGGGATCTCTACGCCGAGATCTCCCCGGCCGATCATGATCCCGCTGCATTCGCTGCAAATCTCGTCGATACGGTCTACGCCGGCTCGATTTTCGATCTTGGCAATCAGTTCGATCCCGTCGCAGGAAAACTGGCTCATATATTCCTTGACATCCAAAAGGTCCTGTTTATCCGATACAAATGAACAGGCGATAAAATCCACGTCGTTTTCAATACCGAACCGGATATCCTCTTTGTCCTGTTCGCTTAAATAGACCTGTTTTAATACCTTGCCGGGAAAGCTCATGCTTTTGCGGTCGGAAAGGGTTCCCCCTTCCAAAACGACGGTCTTGACATCCGCGCCGTCAAAGCCCACCACTTCAAAGGCCAAAAGGCCGTTGTTGAGTAAAATGCTGTCCCCTACATCCAGTTCTTTGGCAAGGTCGGGATCCGATACCGAAACGCCCTCGCAGCTGCCGCTCTTTTC
>CALWZB010000008.1 GCA_944385915.1 uncultured Clostridia bacterium
GTGGTATGACCAAAGAACAAATCGAAAAGGTAATGGATCCTTTTTTTACCACCCGAACCACAAGAAAGGTGGGACTTGGCGTTCCCTTTTTTAAAATGTCAGCGGAGGCTACCGGCGGAAGCTTTTCCATCGCCTCCACAGTCGGCAAAGGGACCCGAACAGAAGCTTTTTACCATACTGACCACATTGATATGCTTCCCCTGGGGGATATGCCGGCGACGATGCTGTCGTTGATCTCGGTCAACCCTCACCTGGATTTTTTGTATACTTACACCCGAGACCACAATACCTTCACTTTGGATACCAGAGCGCTCAAGGAAGTATTGGAGGACGTTCCGCTGAATACGCCCGAAGTTCTCCTTTACATCAAAGAACAGCTGACAGAAGGCGAAAAAGGTCTCAACGATCAACCATAAAGGAGTGACTCATCCATGAAAAGCTTAGAAGAATTAAAAGCGATTCGCGACCGAGTAAGAAGCTCTGTGACGATGCGGGAAGGAAATGAAGGCAATATCCGCGTCGTTGTTGGCATGGCTACCTGCGGGATCGCCGCCGGCGCCCGTCCGGTTTTGGCCGCCTTTACCGAAGAAGTCGCCAAACGGAACCTTACCAATGTCACCGTGACCCAGACCGGCTGCATCGGTATCTGCCAATACGAGCCTGTCGTCGAAGTATTTGAAAGCGACGGAACCAAAACGACCTACATTAAAATGACGCCGGAAAAGGTTCCCCAGATTGTAGCGGATCACCTGGTCAACGGCAATGTCGTCACCGAGTACACCATCGGTAATTTATAATAAGGAGGACATTTCATGTATCGTGCACACGTACTGGTCTGCGGCGGTACCGGATGTACCTCTTCCGGCAGCCAGCAGATTATTGATAAACTGGAAAGCGAGCTGAAGGACAAAGGACTGGATTCCGAGGTCAAGGTCGTTAAGACCGGATGCTTCGGCCTTTGTGCCCTTGGCCCCATCATGATCGTTTATCCGGAAGGATGCTTCTATTCCGAAGTCAAGGTGGAAGACATTCCCGAGATCGTCGAAGAGCATCTTTTAAAAGGACGGATCGTCAAACGCCTTCTTTACACCGAGACGGTGGCAGAAGATCAGGTCAAGTCCTTAAATGACACCAACTTCTACGCCAAACAGCAGCGGATCGCTCTGCGTAACTGCGGCGTTATCAATCCCGAAGTCATCGACGAGTACATCGCTGTTGACGGTTATATGGCGCTTGGAAAAGTGCTGACCGAAATGACCCCCAAAGAGGTCATCGACGTAATCAAGGACTCCGGCCTTCGCGGAAGAGGCGGCGGCGGATTCCCCACCGGCTTGAAATGGAGCTTTGTCGTGGACGGCGACCAGAAATACGTTGCCTGTAACGCCGACGAAGGCGACCCCGGCGCATTTATGGACCGTTCCGTTTTGGAAGGCGACCCCCATGTCGTACTGGAGGCTATGGCGATTGCCGCTTATGCCATCGGCGCAAACCAGGGTTACATCTACGTCCGTGCCGAGTACCCCATCGCGGTAAAACGGCTTCAGATCGCGATTGGTCAGGCCAGAGAATACGGCCTTTTGGGCAACAACATCTTCGGCACTGATTTTTGCTTTGACATCGAGCTTCGTCTCGGCGCCGGCGCGTTTGTCTGCGGCGAGGAGACCGCTTTGATGACCTCGATCGAAGGCCATCGCGGCGAGCCCAGACCCCGTCCTCCCTTCCCTGCGGTCAAAGGTCTGTTTGGCAAACCTACCGTTTTGAACAACGTAGAAACCTACGCCAACATTCCCCGGATCATCTTAAACGGCGCGGACTGGTTTAAATCCATCGGCACCGAAAAATCCAAAGGTACCAAGGTCTTCGCTTTGGGCGGAAAGATCAAGAATACCGGTCTGGTAGAGGTCCCCATGGGCACCACCTTAAGAGAGATCGTCGAAGAGATCGGCGGCGGTATTCCAAACGGCAAGAAATTCAAAGCGGCGCAGACCGGCGGTCCTTCCGGCGGCTGTATCCCCGCGGAGCATCTGGACGTCCCCATCGATTACGATAACCTCATCGCTATCGGCTCTATGATGGGTTCCGGCGGATTGATCGTTATGGACGAAGACACCTGTATGGTGGATATCGCGAAATTCTTCTTAGAGTTTACCGTAGACGAATCCTGCGGAAAATGTACCCCCTGCCGTGTCGGCACCAAACGCCTTTACGAAATGTTAGATAAGATCACCAGAGGTCAGGGGACCTTGGAGGATCTGGACAAGATGGAGCAGCTTTGCTACTATATCAAAGAAAACTCCCTGTGCGGTCTGGGTCAATCCGCTCCCAACCCTGTCTTATCTACCTTGAGATACTTCCGCGATGAATACATTGCTCATGTGGTAGACAAAACCTGCCCTGCGGGCGTCTGCAAACACCTGATGAAATTCACTATCGTCGCCGACAAGTGCAAAGGCTGCACCCTCTGCGCCAGAAACTGCCCGGTGGGCGCTATTGACGGTAAGGTGAAAGAGCCCCATGTCATCAACCAGGATAAATGTATCAAATGCGGCGCCTGCATCGAAAAATGTAAATTTGGCGCCATCATCAAAGCGTAAAGGAGTTTACCAGCATGGTTAATTTAAAAATCAATAACGTCCCTGTTGCGGTGGCTCCCGGAACGACAATTCTTGAAGCTGCGCATCAAATTGGGATCGAGATTCCTACCCTTTGCTATATGAAGGACATTAACGAGATCGGCGCATGCCGGATCTGCACCGTAGAGGTCAAAGGCGCCAAAACGTTGGTCGCTTCTTGCGTCTATCCGGTGAGCGAGGGGATGGAAGTCTTTACTAACACCAAAAAGGTTATGGACGCCAGACGCACCAACTTGGAGCTTCTGCTTTCCACCCACAACAAGAAATGCCTTTCCTGTGTCAAGAGCGGCAACTGCGAGCTGCAAAAGCTCTGTAATGACTACGGCGTAGACAACGAGGATGCTTACACCGGCGAAATGAATCAGTATGAGATCGATACCACTGCGGTTCATATGATTCGGGACAACTCCAAGTGCGTTCTCTGCCGCCGTTGTGTCGCCGCTTGCCGCCAGTGGCAGGATGTGGGCGTCATCGGCGCCAACGAAAGAGGCTTTAAAACCAACATTGGTTCCGCTTTCGAATTCGGTCTTGGCGAAACCTCCTGTGTGTCCTGCGGCCAGTGCATCGTTGCCTGTCCCACCGGCGCTTTAAGTGAAAAGGATCATACCCAGCAGGTTTGGGACGCTTTGCGGGATCCCAGCAAGACGGTCATCGTTCAAACCGCTCCTTCCATCCGCGTGACCCTGGGTGAAGCTTTCGGCGAGCCTATTGGCACCAATGTAGAAGGTAAAATGGTCGCGGCGCTTCGCCGGATTGGTTTTGATAAGGTTTTCGATACCAACTTCTCTGCCGACTTAACCATTATGGAAGAGGCTAACGAGCTGGTAGAGCGGATCCAAAACGGCGGTGTGCTTCCCATGATCACCTCCTGCTCTCCCGGATGGGTCAAATACTGCGAGCATTACTTCCCCGAAATGATCCCCAACCTTTCTACCTGCAAATCTCCTCAGCAGATGTTCGGCGCGGTCACCAAGACCTGGTACGCCAAGAAAGAGGGACTGGATCCCAAAGATATCGTTATGGTTTCCATTATGCCCTGTACCGCGAAGAAATTCGAGGTAGGAAGAGACGATCAGTCCGCGGCGGGCGTTCCCGACGTAGACATCGCGCTGACGACCCGTGAGTTGGCCCGGATGATCCAGACCGCCGGTCTGAACTTCAGTGCCCTTCCCAACGAAGAGTACGACAATCCTCTGGGTGTCGACTCCGGTGCGGGTATGATCTTCGGCGCTACTGGCGGTGTTATGGAGGCAGCTTTGCGTACTGCGGCGGATTGGCTTACCGGCGGCAGCCAGGAAAACGTTGTCTACAATGAAGTCCGCGGCACCGACGGCATCAAGGAAGCTACCTACACCATTAACGGGCTCACTTTAAAGGTTGCTGTCTGCTCCGGTCTTGCCAACGCCAAAAAGGTTTTGAGATCGGTACAGTCCGGCGAAAAGGACTACCACTTTATCGAGATCATGGCCTGCCCCGGTGGCTGTGTCAACGGCGGTGGCCAGCCCTTCCAGCCCGCTTCGGTGAGAAACTTTGTAGATCTCAAAAAGCTGAGAGCGGCCGGCCTTTACAACACCGATGCCAAGATGGAATTAAGAAAGTCTCACGACAATCCTTTCATCAAAACTCTTTATGCCGAATTCCTGGAGAAGCCCGGAAGCCATGTTGCCCACGAAATTCTCCATACCTCTTATGTTGCGAGAGAAAAATAATGCATACTAAAAAACCCCGCGGAAAAATTCCGCGGGGTTTCTTTTTTTCTGCGCCTTTCTCGACGTTTTTCTCGCAGTGGTTCCCTTACAATAAAGATAGCGCGCAAATTCCCGAAAAGGAGGGATGACACTGGTTATCTATCTTGACGTTTTAGTGGCGCTGAATCTTTACATCACCTGGTTCTTGATTTTGGGGACCGAATATCTCTCCGAAAGAAGCTCTACGCTCTTTCGAAGGGGACTCGCTTCTCTGCTTGGCGGACTTTCTTCTCTTTGGATCTTAGTAGAAGTACCCTTGTGGGGATCTTTTCTGTTTAAAGTGGCCTGTGCCCTTCTCTTATCAGGAATTGCCTTCGGATTTACCCCTTTCTTCCGGCTGATCCGATCCGCTCTTTGGTTTTTATTTGTCAGCTTCCTTTTCGGCGGCGCTGTCCTCGCACTTATATTGCTGTTGGAACCGGATACGCTCCTGCTTCGCAACGGCGTCGCCTATTTCCATCTTTCCCCCATTTTTCTGGTGCTGGCCACCGCATTTTCTTACGCTGTCGCCAGACTGATCTCTCTATGGAATATCAAACGGCGCCCGAAAGAATACCGAAAAACCGGTATTTTATGGTTTCAGCAAAAGAAGCTTTCCCTCACTGTTTCTTACGACAGCGGAAACCGCTTGTTTTCCTTGAGCGGATGTCCGGTTTTACTTTGCAAAAAAGAGGTCCTTGCCCGCTTGTTCCAAACAGAGGAAAGAGCCTTGGAACGCCAGCCGCCACCGGAATTAAAACGCAGGATAGAATTGATCCCTTCCCATTCTGTGGGCGGAGAACGGCTGCTGACGGCCTTTCGCACCGATGGATTTTGTTGGGAAGGAGAGGAGAACATAGGTCTCAGACGGGTTTACGCCGCTTTGCTGCCGGAAGGAGAGCTTCTGGAGGACGCCGACGCCATTGCCGGCGACAGTTTATTTTCAATGTTGTGAAAGAGGGAAAATTATGTTGACACGAATCAAAGTATGGATTGCCTGTTTCTTCTTTCGGAAAAAAGGAAATCGAATCGATTACATAAAATCTTCCAATGCTCTGCCGCCTCCCTTAAGCCGCAAGGAAGAAAAAGAAATGATCGAAGCGCTCCAAAAAGGAGACGAGAACGCCGCAGAGACGCTGATTACAAGAAATCTGCGCTTGGTGGTGTATATTGCCCGCAAATTTGAAAGTTCCGGTATCCCGATAGAAGATTTGATCTCCATTGGTACCATCGGCCTGATCAAAGCAGTCAATACCTTTTCGCCGGAAAAGAACATCAAACTTGCCACCTACGCATCACGTTGTATTGAAAACGAGATCCTGATGGTGCTTCGAAAAAACAGCCATCAGAAAAACGAAATCTCCTTTGATGAACCGCTGAATGTGGACTGGGATGGAAACGAGCTTTTGTTTTCCGACGTACTGGGAACTGATGACAGTATCCACCGGGATCTGGAACAGGAGGCGGAGCATGAGCTGCTTCGGGATGCCGTCTCCCATCTTTCGGCCCGGGAACAGGAGATCATGTCCTTACGGTTTGGATTAAACGGAAAAAAAGAGCATACCCAAAAAGAAGTTGCCGATCAAATCGGAATTTCCCAATCCTATATCTCCCGGCTGGAAAAACGCATTATCAAAAAACTGCGGGAAGAACTCCGCTGTCATTTTTAAGGAACCAAAAGAAAGCCCCCTACATATGATACAGTACAATAAACAAAAGGAGGCTTCTCTATGAATTGTTTTGGTGGTAACAACTGCAGCTGGATCATTATCCTCATTCTCCTCTTGTGCTGCTGCGGCGGATTCGGCGGTGCTGCGGTAGCGAACAGCGGATATGGCTGTGGCTGCAACAACAACTGCGGCTGCAACAATGGCTGCGGCTGCAACGATTGCTGCTAAAAAACAAAAAGGGCGGGGAAATTCCCCGCCCTTCCTATTTATCAGCTTCTCTCTTCGATAAACTTAACCACATCTCCGACCGTTTTGATCTGCTCCACCTGATCATCCTCGATCTCGATATCAAACGTATCTTCCAAAGACATTACCAAATCTACAAGATCCAAGGAATCGGCTCCCAAATCGTCGGCAATGACCGCATCGAGGGTCACTTCGTCTTCTTCCACATCCAACTGTTCGACCAAAATATCGCGAACCTTCTCGAATACCATCCTTCTTACCTCCTTCACACCGCACGCCGTTTTCCGATCCACGCCATGCCAAAATTCTTCTCGCAAGAAATACATAGCCCTATGCACTCGCCTTGAATATTATAGCGTGCCAAATGGGATTTTGCAACAGTTTTTTTGTTTTTTCTTTTACAAAAGAGAAAATTTTCTATGCCAAATAAAAGTTTTTGTTCAACAAAAAAGCGCTTCCCGAGAGGAAGCGCTTTCCTTGTTCAAAAACCTTATTTGAGTTCGACTTTCGCGCCGGCCTCTTCCAGTTTCTTCTTCATCTCCTCGGCATCCGCCTTGGAAACGCCTTCTTTTACCGCCTTAGGAGCGTTATCGACGATCTCTTTGGACTCTTTCAGGCCCAAACCGGTGATCTCTTTGACCACTTTGATGACCGCAGTCTTAGCGCCGCCAACTTCAGCCAGAATAACGTCAAACTCGGATTTCTCTTCCGCAGCCTCGCCACCGGCAGCACCGGGAGCAGCAACCGCAACGGTCGCAGCCGCAGCAGAAACGCCAAACTCTTCTTCCAAAGCCTTAACCAACTCCGCCAATTCCAAAACGGTAAGGCCTTTTACTTCTTCAATCATAGCAAGGATTTTCTCAGAAGCCATTTTTGTTACCTCCATAAAATAAGTTATTGTTTACAACGTAAAGAATTAAGAAGCAGGAGCCTCCGCCTCTTTCTTCTCGCGGATCTGGTCCAAAACCACCGCGTAATTCCGGATCACGCCGTTCATAGCGCCCAAAACCTGAGCGATAAGCACTTCCTTGGAAGGAAGCTGAGACAAAGCGATGATGCCGTCGGTATCCAGGATATCCCCGTCCACAAAGCCGGCTTTCAAATTAAAGCCTTCTTTGGTCTCCTTCGCGTATTTCGCAATGATCCGCGCGGGAGCGATCATATCCTCTTCACACAGGGCGATCGCCGTCGTTCCTTCAAGATACTTGGTCAAATCCGCATAAGGAGTATCGTTCAAGGCAAAGCGCATAATAGAATTCTTCAAAACCGTATAGGATACACCGGCTTCTCTCAATTCCTTCCGCAGCTTGGTGTCGTTTTCCACGTTGATTCCCTTATAGTCAACCAAAACACAGGAAACCGCGCTTAAGATTTTTTCCTTTAACGCGCTGACTGCCGCCTGCTTTTCTAACAGAATCTTCTCACTGGGCATTGTTTCACCTCCAATAAGTTACTAAAAAAGCCCTTCTCCAAAGACGGAGAAGGGCACAATACATTCGTATTCTACGCCTCCTCGGCAGGTGGGAATATCCCGTTACGCAAACTGCACCTGCTGTCTTCGGAAATCGCTTTTTGTATTATAGCACAGATGAAAACGCTTGTCAACAAAAATTATACGCCGTATTTGGCAACGTTGATCTTCACGCCGGGGCCCATGGTGGAAGCAACCACGCAGGAGCGAATGTACTGGCCTTTCGCGGCAGCGGGTTTCGCTTTAACGATAGCATCCATCAAGGTCTCGAAGTTTTCGGAAAGCTTCTCCTTACCAAAGGAAACTTTTCCGATGGGGCAGTGAATGATGTTGGTCTTATCCAACCGGTATTCGATCTTACCGGCTTTAGCTTCGGTAACCGCTCTCGCAACGTCGGGAGTTACCGTACCGGCTTTCGGAGAAGGCATCAAGCCTCTCGGGCCGAGCACTTTACCAAGACGGCCGACCAGACCCATCATATCGGGGGTCGCGATCACAACATCAAAGTCCATAAAGCCTTCGCTTTGGATTCTCTGAACGTACTCTTCGCCTACATAATCGGCACCGGCTTCTTCGGCGATCTTCACATTGTCGCCTTTGCAGACTACCAAAACCTTTACGTTTTTACCGGTTCCGTTAGGCAAAACGACCGCACCTCTAACCTGCTGGTCCGCATGACGGGAATCAACACCCAAGCGGATATGCGCCTCTACCGTCTCGTCAAATTTCGCTTTCGCGGTGGAAACGGTAATGTCCAAAGCGTCTACAGGATCGTAGACAGCGGCACGATCAAAACTTTTTACACTGTCAGTATATTTTTTTCCGTGTTTCATCAATAAATCCTCCCTGATAAGTGGTTCATAGCGGAATTTTCCTCCCACATGGCGGGGGTTAGTCCACAACCTCAATGCCCATAGAACGGGCGGTGCCGGCGATCATGCTCATCGCGCTTTCAATATTCGCGGCATTCAGGTCGGGCATTTTCTGCTCAGCGATCTTCTGGACCTGTTCTTTGGTGATCTTTCCGACTTTCTTCTTGTTGGGTTCGCCGGAAGCCGTCTCCAGTCCGCAAGCCTTCTTGATCAAAACCGCAGCAGGGGGCGTTTTGGTAACGAAGGTAAAGGAACGGTCCGCATAAACGGTAATGACAACCGGAATGATCATACCGATATCATTTTTGGTCCGCTCATTAAACTCTTTGGTAAAGCCCATAATGTTGACACCATGCTGGCCCAGGGCAGGACCGACAGGGGGCGCGGGCGTCGCCTTGCCCGCAGGAATTTGCAGCTTAATATAGCCAACTACTTTTTGCGCCATGATAAGCACCTCCAAAATGATGTGGTCATTGTCGGGATATTTTCCCTCCCACGATCAGACCGGGAACCCTCCCCGTCTGAAAGCCGTCAAACGACGTAATTTTAAGCTAATCTGACCTGATTGAGCTGTAGGTCTACCGACGTCTCTCTTCCGAGCATAGAAACGGTAACGGTCACCAGATCCTTTTCCGCATCCAAAGCCGTTACTTTTCCGGTCCAGCCCTCCAAAGGCCCCGATATGATCTTTACTTCGGAACCGATCTCGTAATTTACCTGTACCGACTGGAGCTCGACACCTAACGCTTCTACTTCTTTATCTGTCAGGGGAATAGGTTCCGTAGTAGAACCAACAAAGCCGGTGACGCCTCTGATATTCCGTACAACATACCAGGAATCGTCTGTCTGGATCATTTTCACCAGAACATATCCGGGAAAAATCTTTCGTTCCACTTCCCGCTTTTTGTCGTCTTTATATTCAATTACCTTTTCGGTAGGGATCCGCACCTCAAAAATCAAATCGCCAAACCCTTGGTTTTCAACGACCTTTTCGATGTTTTGCGCTACCTTATTCTCATATCCGGAATAGGTATGGACAACATACCATTTTGCTTCTTCCGACATCATCAAACCTCCGACAACAATTCGCGTCTATCGTGCGGGTACACTTAAAACCCCAAAATGAATCCCCGGATCAAAGTGAGTATCCAATCGAGGATCCAAATGAAAACGCCTACCGAACCAACAACGACCAAAACGACCACGCTGTTGTTCAGGGTCTGTTTCCGGTTGGGCCATACGACCTTTTTCCCTTCACTTTTAATTTCGCGGAAGTAACGGGAAACCTTGCTGAAAAAACCGCCTTTTTTGGGCGCCTTTTTCTCGACTTGTTCAGCCATCTTCATTCTCCCTTCCGTTACTTTGTTTCTCTGTGAGTCGTATGTTTCTTGCAGAAACGACAGTATTTGCTCATTTCCAGTCGATCTGGAGTGTTCTTTTTGTTTTTCACTGTGTTGTAATTACGCTGCTTGCATTCGGAACAAGCTAAAGTAATTTTGACTCTCATACTCGGCACCTCCTGTATAAACGGACTATTTTGCCTCCCTCAACAAGGAAACCCAAGGCGTTTCCAGCGCGTTCGCGCTTCGGGATACCCTTTCGCTCCCAAAAATGGGCACAAAAAAATAAACCCTTTGAGAGGTAAAGCCATTGTAACACATCCTGTCCAATTTGTCAACAGCCTTTTTCCCCGCAAAAAGGCTGAAAACAGCCGCTTTCCCAACGGAAAACGGCTGTTTGAACCAACGCTAACGCAAAAATCCCGCAATGATCTTCTCTTCCGCTTCATGCTCGGAAAGTCCCAGCGTCATCAGCTTGGTCAGCTGTTCGCCGGCGATTTTTCCGATAGCGGCCTCATGAATCAGCGCAGCGTCCACATGCGCTGCGGTAAGCTCCGGTGTGGCGCTGACCTTTCCTTCGTCCATAATAATGGCATCACAGGCAGAATGCCCGGTACAGGGTGCTTCCCCGTTGATGATGCTGCGAAACGCCTGGTAGGAGTGACCCTTTGCCACCGAACGGCTTTGCAATTCCACACCGGAATTTTCTCCCTTCAAGGTCACATCAAAATCCGTTTTGGCAACCTGATGCCCATCGGTCATCAGCTTCTCCTTCACCACCAGCGTCGCTCCCGCTTCCAATACCGCAGAGGTTTTCCGGAGGGTGGAATCCACCCCTTTGATCTGGGTGGTGTCCATCAGCATATAGCTGTTTTCCGCAAGCTGTGCATGGGTCACCGGGTTGATGATCCGCTGACCGTCCCCGTTTCCGGTGCCGATATGTTTTTCCAGGTACACCACTCTGGCATCTTTCTCCAAAAAGAAACGGTGAATGCCGTTATGCTTGGCGTCCTCGTGGCCGTCACTATGAACACCGCAGCCGGCTACGATGGTGACATCGCACCCTTCCCCGATGTAGAAATCATTATACACCAGATCATCTACGTCGCTGTGCGTGACACAAGCGGGAATATAGATTTTTTCTCCTTTGGTGTAAGGCTTTACCCGAATATCGATCCCGGGAAGATCGGTTTTGGACTCGATGCTGACGTTTTCGCTGCTTCTTCTGCCGGCGCAGCCGCTGTCCTCGCGGATATTATAAGCGCCGGTCTCCGGTACGCCCTTCCAATCGGAAATCAGGCTCAAAAGTTCTTCGGTTTTGCTTTTCATTAGGCTCCACTCCCTTCATTGGGGCAGACCTGCCGGTCGACGAGACAGCCGGGTCCCCGATTGGTCATACCATGGCTTTGGAGCAGGGTAGGAAGGATCTCTTCCTTTCCGCCCCGGGCGGCGATCTGTCCCCCGGATAATACGACGATCTCGTCAGCAATATCCAAAATTCGTTCCTGATGAGAAATAATAATGACCGTTCCCTTGGTCACATCCCGAAGACGGCGGAATACGTCGATCAAATGGTTAAAGCTCCAAAGATCGATCCCCGCTTCCGGCTCGTCAAAAATGGTCAGCGGCGCTTTCCTCGCCATAGCCATCGCGATCTCGATACGCTTGATCTCTCCTCCGGAAAGGCTCGCGTTTACATCCCGATCGATATAGTCCGCGGCGCAGAGCCCCACCTGTTGAAGATAGGTGCACATCTGCTTGCGGGTGAGTATCTCTTCTCCCGCCGCCAGGCCCAAAAGATCGCTCACCGTAAGGCCCTTGAACCGAACCGGCTGCTGGAACGCAAACGCGATCCCCCGTTTGGCACGCTCGGAGATGGAAAGGTCGGTAATATCCTCTCCTTCAAAAAAGATCCGACCCTCATCGGGCTGCTGGATCCCTACAATGATCCGCGCTAATGTGGATTTTCCGCTCCCATTGGGACCGGTGATCACAATAAATTTCCCCTGTTCTGCCGTAAAATCGACATGGGATAAAATCTGTCTCTCTCCGCCGCTTTCCTGCGGGGCGGAGAAGGTAATCTGTTTAAGTTGAAGCATTTTTCTCCTTCCTGACTGTAACAAAGAAACTACAGCTTGCAGACATATTGTATCACATTTTGGAATAAATAAAAAGATGTCAGCAAAAATTTTTTCCTTTCTTTCCTTTTTTTCGTCATTTCCTGCTCTTGCTCCAAGTAAGGCAGGGTGCTACAATAACCTTGGCAAAAAACGGAAAGGAAGACTTTTATGAAAGAAAAATGGCGGCTTCATTTTCATTTCGCCCTTTCGACAATATACTCCCTAATCAAATGGCTTGGCATTTCCGTATTCAGCGGCGCTTTAGTAGGGATGATAGGATGCAGCTTTTACTACGCGCTGGATTTTGTCACCAAAATACGGGAAACATACCCTGCTGTGGTCTGGCTGCTCCCGGTGGGAGGCTTACTCATTGTTTGGATCTACAAGATCTGTGGTTTTTCCCATCCCAAAGGCACCAATTTGGTCATCGCCTCCATCAGCCGGCACAAAGACATCCCCTTTTTGATGTTTCCCCTGATCTATCTTTCTACATGCATCACCCACCTTTTGGGGGGATCCGCGGGAAGAGAAGGTGCGGCACTCCAAATTGGCGGCAGTATTGGAAATGCTATAGGCAAATGGATCCATTTGGATGAAAAAGACCGGCTGATCGTGATCATGTGCTGTATGAGCGGCTGTTTTTCCGCCTTATTCGGTACCCCTGTTGCCGCTGCGGTTTTTTCTATGGAGATGGTAAGCGTAGGGGTCATGCATTATTCGGCTCTGGTGCCATGCAGTGCCGCATCCATCACTGCCGCATTGATCGCCAAAGCGCTGCACACCGTCCCCGCGTCTTTTCCGGTCACAGATTTAAGCGGCGTCCAAGTCGTCCCCCTTTTGAGCTGCGCTTTGCTGGCGGCATTATCCGGAGGAATCAGCGCTCTTTTTTGCTTATCCATCCACAGCGCAGAAAAGCAAAGCAAAAAATATCTGAAAAACCCCTACCTGCGAATTGGGGCGGGAGGCATACTGGTGCTGATACTGACCCTTCTGATGGGAAATTTTTGCTACAACGGCGCCGGCAGCAATCTCATCACAGAAAGTTTTTCTTCCCAACAGCCATTTTTTGTTTTCCTATTAAAAATGCTCTTTACCATTGTGACCCTGAGCGCCGGATATAAAGGCGGGGAGATCGTACCCTCCTTTTCCATTGGCGCCGCTTTTGGAAGCGCCTTAGCGGGGCTTTTGGGGCTTCCTGTTCCTCTTGCTGCCGCGGTGGGGATGGTATCGGTATTTTGCGGCGTGACCAACTGTCCTATGACATCCCTTTTGATTGCTTTGGAAATGTTTGGTGCTGAGGGTATACTCTACTACCTTACAGCTATTGCTATTAGCTATGTAATCAGCGGCTATTGCGGACTGTACCGCAGCCAGCAGATCGTTTACTCTAAAACCCGTCCCGAATATATTCATCGTCGAACTATATAATAAAAAGAAGAAAAACTATTGCATATTTTTATCAAACATGTCATAATATATGTGAAGCTGGTTGTCCAACAATAGAACAGGAGGGAAGACGATGAAACAGCTAAAAACAGTCCGGGAATTTCAAGAAGAAGCCCGAAATGCGATTTTTAACAAGGAGCAGGCTGTCGCCGTAACGCTCCGCCTAATTGAGATGGAGCTAAAAAATCCGGACAGCTCCCCAGAGGATGTTCGCATTCTGACGAATGCGCTAAAGCAAGCGGAATTTGGTTATCTGGATATGACCAAAACCGAAACGGACCGTCTGCTGGATTCGTTAGGTGTCGCCCGTTTTACCGTGTCAGATATCGTGAATGCCATTTCCCATATCCTGTTTGATGTAGAATAAAAACACCGGGACGAAATCTCGTCCCGGTGTTTCTTTTGCTTTAAGGAAAAAGAAAAGGAGCCGCTTCCCGCGGCACACCGATCCAGGCACCGCTTTATCCCAGCCAGGTATCCTGAAAAATCAGATCCCGGTTGATTTCCGCAAGGGAATGGACGCCGCACATGGCCATGGTATCCTGGAGCTCCTCTTTCAGCTTCCGGGTCAGGATCTGGACGCCTTCCTTTCCGCCGCCATAGACCGCTGTCACATAAGGGCGCGCCAAAATACAGGCGTCTGCGCCCAAGGCCAGCGCCTTACAGATATCCACTCCGGTCCGAATACCACCGTCCACCAAAATCACCATTTTTCCCTTTACCGCCTCGGCAATGGCAGGCAAAACCTCAGCGGTAGCCGGTACGCCGTCCAACACCCGGCCGCCATGATTTGAGACCACAATACCAGCCGCTCCGGCTTCCAGCGCCTTTTGGGCGCCCTTTACCGTCATTATCCCTTTGATGATAAAGGGAACCTGAGCGTACTCGATCATTTCCCGCAGCTCAGCCACCGTTTTGAACCCGGCAGGAGGCGTCAGTCCTTTCAAAAAGGGCAGACCTGCCGCATCAATATCCATCGCAAACATCTTCGCACCGGAAGCCTTTGCGGCGCGAAGCTTGGCAAAGAGAGTATCCCGGTCCCATGGTTTTACGGTAGGGATCCCCTTCCCGCCGTTGCTTCCAATTACTCTGGCCGCAGAATCAAAAACGGCTGGGTCGGTACCGTCCCCGGTAAAAGCCGCAATCCCAACCTCAGCACAGGCGGGAATCAGAATATCGTTATACTCCTGATCGGTAAACTTGTCCCCATAATGAAGCCCGACAGCACCTACCGGCCCGGCAAAAACCGGAAGGTCATAGGTTTGGCCAAACAAAGTAAAGTGTGTGTCCACAGCGCCGTTGGCACAAATCGTATCCATATTCAGCCTCACCTTCTGCCAGGCATCATAGTTACGAATCGCCACTGTACCGCTTCCCTTGGCGCCGGGACCAGGCATAGCGTTCCTGCATGCCCGCCCGTTGCATACCGGACAGACTTTGCAATAGGGACCGCTGCATATACGGGCATTTTCCAATACTTCCTGATAAGTCGTAAGCTCTCCCTCCCTATTATTCTGTAACCGTCAGTTATTTTCGCTAAATTCTGCGCAAATCGGCTATAAGACGCGACCCGCACTTGAAAAAGGATCTGCTTGGAAAGTCAAATTTCTGCTAAATAAACAGGACGGCTGGCTTACAAAAGAAGCCAGCCGGTCAAAATCAAATGAATGTGCAGAGAAACAAACCGCAAACTTACGGTAAATCTCGTTTTAGAGGCTTAGTTAAAAATCGCAACCTCGGTCTCTTTATCGAAGAGATGAATCTTATTCAGATCGATCGCAATCTTGGTCTTGTCGCCAGCACGAAGGGTAGAGGTAGGAGCAACACGAGCAGTCATGCTGTTGCCGGCACATACCAGATACAGATAAGTTTCTGCACCCATCAGCTCGGTAACTTCAACGTCACAGTCGATAACACCGTCAGTTGCCTTGGCAATCGTTTCAGGATCGTCGTCCAAATCCTCAGGACGGATACCAAAGACAACTTCCTTGCCGATGTAATCTTTCAGCTGAGCCGCTTTCTCTGCGCTGGGAACAGCGATGGAGTAATGGTTGTTGTCATCACCAAACTCGATGCAAACTTTACCGTCTTTTTCCGCCAAAGTCGCGTCGATGAAGTTCATCTGAGGAGATCCGATAAATCCAGCTACGAAAACGTTAGCAGGCTTGGAGTAAAGGGTCTGAGGAGTATCGATCTGCTGAATAAAGCCATCCTTCATAACAACGATACGAGTACCCATCGTCATAGCCTCAGTCTGGTCATGGGTTACATAAATAAAGGTAGTGCCAAGACGGAGATGGAGCTTAGAAAGCTCAGTTCTCATCTGCGCACGGAGCTTCGCATCCAAGTTGGAAAGCGGTTCGTCCAAAAGGAAGACCTTCGGCTCACGAACGATCGCACGACCCAAAGCAACACGCTGACGCTGACCACCGGAAAGCGCAGCCGGTTTTCTCTCGAGCAGGTGAACGATATCCAAAACGCGGGCAGCTTCTTCTACACGACGTTTGATCTCGTCCTTCGGGGTCTTCCGAAGCTTCAAGCCGAACGCCATGTTATCGAACACGGTCATATGGGGATACAGAGCGTAGTTTTGGAAAACCATCGCGATATCGCGGTCTTTGGGAGCAACGTCGTTAACCAGACGGTCGCCGATGTAAAGCTCGCCTTCGGTAATCTCTTCCAAACCAGCGATCATACGAAGAGTCGTAGACTTACCGCATCCGGACGGGCCAACCAGAATAATAAATTCCTGATCCTCGATCTCCAAAGTAAAATCGGAAACCGCGGTAACGCCGCCGGCATATTTTTTATAAATGTTTTTCAGGGATACACTTGCCATGAGGGGAACCTCCTAATCATATTTTGAATTTCCTCGAGTATTACTATAACAAATTTTCATTCCCCTGCATAGCGGTTTATTGCCCAAACTTCAAAAAATCAATTTGTGTAACTTGTATAAAATAAGGAAAAACCGAAAGAAAACTGAAAAAACTGAAAGAAAATGAAAGAGAAAAAGCTTTTATTCGGGAAAATCAAGGTTTTTGAAATCTTCTTCCGAATATATGGAAAAATTCCCGGATTCATCCACTGAGAATACCACACACCCCAGTATCTTCTCTTGGTAAACTATTAAATCTGCAAAAAATTCCTCGGTAAATTTTTGCAGATCCTGGTATTTGTATGAATAAACTGTTACCGTTTCACCGGCATAGGGGGCGAGAAAACGCTCCCATTCTTCTAAAAAGGAAGCTGATTCTCCAACATTATCCCAACTTTCCGGCAAACGAATTTGCCGGCTACCTGTTTCTTCCCCAAAAAATCCTATATTCTCCATATAAGAAAGCCGTTTGGCATCTGTCTCCCCTTTGGGAAAGCCCATGCTCTTAAGAAAAAGAAACGCCATTACCAAAAAGAAAGAAACCAAAATTCCCAAAACAATACGGCTATATTGACCTTTTTTCATAACGATACCCCCACACCAAAGTATGGGGGTGTCTTCGCTTTTATTCTTTTTTCGCAGCTTTCGCCTTTTCGATAACCGAAGCTTCCAAATTGGAGGGCAAGGGATCATACCGTTCGAAGTCCAGCGTAAAGCTTCCGCTTCCCTGGGTCATCTGCCGCACCAGCATCGTAAAGTCCTGCATTTCCGCCATGGGAGTCTCGGCAACGATCTCGGTCATACCGTCTTCCGCCGTATTCATACCCAAAACCCGACCGCGGCGTTTATTTAACTCGCCCATCATATCTCCGGTACAGTCATCCGGCACCAAAACTTTCAGCGTTCCAATGGGTTCCAAAATAATGGGAGAAGCCTGGGGCAGACCCGCACGGTACGCCAAGGACGCCGCCATCTTAAAGGACATTTCGGAGGAGTCTACATCGTGGTAAGAGCCGTCTACCAGCGTCGCTTTCAGCCCCACTACCGGATATCCGGCCAGCACGCCCTCTTTGACGCAGTCCTGCAGTCCTTTTTCTACCGCGGGGAAGAAGTTTTTGGGAACCGCGCCGCCGAAGACCTTCTCTTCGAAAACAAGGCTGTCGCTGTCGCAGGGCTCAAATTCGATCCAAACATCTCCGTACTGACCATGGCCGCCGGATTGTTTCTTATGTTTTCCCTGGACCTTGACCTTCTTACGGATGGTCTCCCGATACGCGATAGAAGGCGTCGCCAAAGTAACTTCAACGCCGAATTTGCTCTTTAATTTCGCAATGGTCACATCCAGATGCTGTTCGCCCAATCCAGAAAGAATCTGCTCATGGGTCTCGTCGTCGATCTTAAAGGAAAGGGTGGGATCCTCTTCCAAAAGACGGCTGATGCCCTGGGAGATCTTGCCTTCATCGCCTTTGCCTTGAAGCACAAGAGCCATAGCATGGCAGGGCCTTGGGAAATCGATCTTTTGGAGGGTCACCGGCGTCTTGGCCAGCGTATCCCCCGTATTGGCGGAAAGCTTGGAAATGGCACAGATATCTCCCGCTGAGGCTTCCTTGATGTCCTCTTGCTTTTTGCCCCGAATCTGAATCATCTTTCCGATCTTTTCGGTGGCGCCGGTGGTGGAATTGATGAGCTCCATACCGGTGGTCACTTTACCGGAAATAATTTTTACATAGGAAAGCTTACCTACAAAGGGGTCGGCAATGGTCTTAAATACGTACGCTACCGGATCGCCGTTTTCGTCGCAAGCGATCTCTTCCCCATCCTCGGTCACCTCGGGTTTTGCTTCCGCCGCCGAGGGGAAAAGGGAAACCATAGCGCCAAGCAAAAGGGTCAGGCCCTCCTGCTCCTGGGCAGAACCGCAGTAAACCGGGGTAATGGTTCCCTCGGTAACGCCCTTATGGATGCCGTTGACCAGTTCCAGCATGGTAAACTCTTCGCCGGAGAAGTATTTTTCCATCAGCTCGTCATCCGTCTCCGCGACCGCCTCACTGATGGCGCCCACCAGGCCCTCCAGCCGGTGACCCATATCCGGAAGCACCGTCTCGTTGCGGTGTCCGTCTTCGTAGGTGTATGCCTTCATACCAATCAGGTCCACATAGCATTTGACCTTATGGTTTTCCACATAGGGGACCACCAAAGGGCAAACCGACGGGCCGAACTCCGTCTTCATCTGCTCCAGCACCTTATAGAAATCCGCATGGTCGCTGTCCATCTTTCCTACAAAAAACGCCCGGGGTTTATTTTGCTTGAGCGCTTCCTTATACGCCTTTTTCGCGCCCACGGTAATGCCCGATTTTCCGGAAACGGCAATCAAAACGCTGTCCGCCGCCCGGATGGCTTCCTGTTGTCCCAAAGCAAAATCAAAAAGCCCCGGCGCATCCAAAAGATTGATCTTTACGCCGCTGTATTCCATAGGAAGGATAGAAAGATTCAAAGAAGATCCTCTTTTGATTTCCTCGGGATCATAGTCGGAAGTCGTCGTCCCGTCGGTAATTTTACCGAAACGGTCGATGGTGCCGGTGCGGAATAAAAGGGCTTCCGCAAGGGTCGTCTTTCCGCTTCCGCCATGCCCGGTAACGGCAATGTTGCGGATATTGGCTGCTTCGTATTGTTTCATCTTTCTTCGCTCCTTGTTCGATAATATGCAAGAAACCTCTGTAGCAAAATATATAAAAAGAAATCTCTTAGCTGAATTGATTATAGCATACCCTTCTACATATCGCAAGAGAAAACAAAAAAAGCGCCATAAAAATTCCCGGCGCTTTTATGTATTGATTGCATAAAATAAAATGAATATTTTTTCTTTCTTATGGGAAATTGACCTGACAAAAGGGTATTTTTCCCAAAAAAACCTTTGTTTTTAAAGAAAGGACATCTTCTTTCCCTTAGCCATCATAAGCTAATCTTCTTCTCCGGTGAGGGCGTAATGATGGGAAACCGTGATCTTTTCTTCGAAGCAGGCAAAGTCCGCTTCTACTTCCTTCTCCGGCATCTTTTTGGTAAAAAGGCTCACCAACGGCACCGCCACTACCGATACGATCATAGACAAAGCCCCCATTTTTAGGGAAGAGGTCACCGGGACCAAGAGATTTCCCACATTGAGCACAAGGCCGCAGGCAATGGCGAAAAATACCGAAGCCCTTGTAGCCTTTTTGTAAAACAGCCCCCAAAGGAACGGCCCCAAAAAGCATCCCGCAAGCGTTCCCCAGGACAGAGACATCAAGGATGTGATGAGGCTGTTGGGATTAAGCGCCAAAATGGCAGAGAGCGCTACGAAGAAGGCACAAAGAATTCGGATCGAAAGAAGGTCCTTCTTTTCGCTCTGCTCTTTTTTGCGGAATTTCTTGATAAAATCCAGCGCCAAGGTCGAGCTGGATGTCAGCACCAGCGAAGACAGCGTCGACATCGATGCCGAAAGCACCAAAATCAGCACCAGTCCGATCATCAGATTCGGAAGACTGTCGGAAAGCATTTCGGGGATGATATTGTCGAACACCACTTGCCCGTTGTCACCCTGATAAAACAGCCGTCCGAAGCCGCCTATAAAGTAAGACCCGCCGGCGATCAAAAACGCAAAACCGGTGGAGATCACCGTACCCGCCTGGATGGCTTTTTCGTTTTTGATGGTGTAAAACTTATGGATCATCTGAGGCAGTCCCCATGTGCCGAGACTGGTGAGGATCACAACGCTCAAAAGCCCCAGGGGATCCGGTCCGAAAAAGGATGTGTAACCGCCGAGAAGGGATTCGTTGCCTTCCACTTCGATTTGGGACAAAAGCCGCAGCGATTCGGTAAACCCGCCGTTTTGATTTAAAACGGCGGCGATGACCGCGATAATGCCTACAATCATAATGATCCCCTGAACCAGGTCGTTCAGCGCCGTCGCCAAATATCCCCCTAAAATCACATACGCACCGGTAATGACGGCAATCCCGATAATGCACCAGTTGTAATCGATTCCAAAGGACATAGAAAACAGTCCCGAAAGCCCTTTATACACCGACGCGGAGTAAGGCACAAGGAAAATAAAGATAATGGCAGAGACCACAATCCGCAGCGATTCGCTCCGATACCGTTTAGCAAAAAAGTCAGGCATCGTCGCCGAATCGAAATGCCTAGTCATCACTCTGGTCCTTCGCGCCAGCACCACCCATGCCAGCAAGCTTCCAATCAGCGCATTTCCGATCCCGATCCAGGTGGACGCGACGCCGAAATTCCATCCGAACTGGCCCGCATAACCTACGAACACTACCGCTGAAAAGTAGGAAGTACCGTAAGCGAAAGCGGTAAGCCATGGGCCTACATCCCGTCCGCCCAACACAAAGGAACCGATCCCCGACGCCTTTTTCCGGGTCATAATCCCAATGCCGATGGTGATGGCCGCGAAAATGGCAAGCATCAACAATTTCCAAAACATATTTCCCATCCTTTCGGGGACGAAAAAAACCGCCCCCTGTATTTTCTACAGAGGGCGGATCAACCGCGGTACCACCTCTTTTTACGGCAGCCTCACGGTCTGCCGCCTTATGGGATACAACCATATCCCCGGCGCTTGGTAACGGACGCACACCGTCGCGGCCTACTTGGGTATCCCCGTTTGGCGCGAAGCTCTCGGAAGGTATTCGAAGGAAGCTTTTTTCGGGCTTTCACCAGCCGCCCGCTCTCTTTGAAAAAGTCTTTCCTTTTACTCTTTTCCGGTCACTGCCTTTGTTGTTTCATAGTTTAAAGCTTTTAATCGCTAAAGTCAATACCTTTTTCTCTCTTTTTTCAATTTCGTCAAATAGTATAAAAATAGAAGAATTCAATGTTGAAAATACCGAAAAGCTATGGTACACTAAAGTTACACTGGAAAAAGAAAGGATGGGCAAATATGGCGAACATCTGGCATGATATCAATCCCAGCCGCATTACCGCCGAAGACTTCATCGCGGTGATCGAGATCGAAAAAGGCTCCAAAAACAAATATGAACTGGACAAAGAGACCGGCCATATCATTTTAGACCGGATCCTTTACACCTCTACCCACTATCCCGCCAATTACGGACTGATCCCAAGGACACTGGCCGACGACGGAGATCCTCTGGACGTGCTGGTTTTGTGCAGCGAGACCATCCATCCCTTGAGCTTGGTGCGCTGTTATCCCATCGGGGTCATCGCCATGGAGGACGGGGGAAAGCTGGACGAAAAGATCATCGCGATCCCCTTCAATGATCCCAACTACAACGAATACCGCCACATCAACGACCTGCCCAGTCACATTTTCAGCGAAATGCGGCATTTCTTCAGCGTCTATAAAAACTTAGAGGGAAAAGCCACCATTGTCAACGACGAGCAGGGTCCCGAGGAAGCCAAAGAGATTATCGAAAAATGCCGCAACGCCTATATTGAAAAATTCTGCCGGTAAAAAGGAAAAGACGCTTGTCTACGCAAGCGTCTTTCTTTCTGTTCCGTTTTTTTCCGCCAAAGGAAGGCGCACGGTAAATACGGTGCCTTTCCCTAACTCGGAATCCACTTCGATCGTCCCGTTATGTTCCGTCACCACCGATTTGGCAATGAACAGCCCCAGCCCCTCTCCCAGCTCCCGTCTGGTGAAGAAGCGGTCAAAAAGATGGGACAGATCCTCTTTGGGGATCCCGGCGCCGGTATCCCGGACGGAAAGGACACAAGCATTCTCCTCCTGTCTCAGCGTCAGCGCGATCGTACCTCCCTCGGGTGTAAAGCTCACCGCATTGTAAACCAGATTTTGCAGCACGCTTTTCAGCTTTTGCCGGTCGCCCCGCACCATTATATGAGGCGGCTTGGGCAGAGAAAGAGAGAATTTGAGCCCGTTGACTTCCATATCCGGCTGGTTTTCCTCGAAAAACTCCGCGGCAAGGCTGCACAGATCCAAAATTCCAAAAGCAGATGAAGACCGGTCCGCATAGGTAAATTCGTGGAGCATCTCCAGCTGCTGTTTGATCTCCCCCGTTTTTTTCCGGATCACATCCAGGTACTGCCTGGATTCCTCATCCAAATGATCTCCGTCCATCTCCACAAGCCTGGTAAAGGTGGTAATCGAGGTAAGAGGCGTTTTCAGATCGTGGGCAAATCCGGAAAGGAGCATTCTGCGCTCCTCTAAAAGCTTAGTCAAAGACGCCGTTTTCTGGTCCACTTCCTCCTGCAAATGGGTATTGAGCCTTTGATTTTCCCTTACTATCTCCATATTTTTGATCACCATCCGCACGGTAAAACAGAAAATCAGGCCATAGGTTCCCCATTCTTCGAACCATCCAAACCGTGCCGGCTCATAATGGCCAAGACAGAAAGCATGCGACAACAGGGCGACCGCATAAAACAAAAGTCCCGCTAACAGCAGTGAAAGCCGCGCCGCCTTATGTCTCCAAATGGAAACGCATAAAAGCCCTGTCATAGTCACCGCCGCGCCCACCTTGTACCAGTATAAAATCTGCCCATAAACCGGCGCAAATTGCGGGAGAAAACGCATGATCACTCCGGGGAACAACAAGCTGACCGCCAAAAAACCAAGGGTGACCCCGGTCAGTATCCGAAAGAGAATAGAATCCCTTTTTAAACAGATCAACCCCGTGGTTCGGACGATACAAAACAGTCCCAGCGCCGCCATAACATCCTCAAGTATGTAAAACAGCTGGAAAAAAGGAAGCCCCAGCGCATGGACAAACGGATAGCAAAGGCGCAGGAAAAAGGAAAGGGCCAAAATCCCCAGCCAGAAATTTTCCCCGGAGACCCGGCTTCTTTTAGTCCCGATCCAAACTGCGGAGGCAAACACCGCCAGCGCCAAAGAGGTAAACGCCAAAAAGCCATAAAACAGCATACGGTACGTGATCAGCCGGCTGATGGCTTCACTGCTTCCGATGGCCGGAGGATAGGTGATCCCGGAGTAATAATGGGTATCGTTGGCGGTTTGGATCCAAAGCTCGGTTTCTCCGTCTAAAGTGACAGTAAAAACAAGGTCCTTCACTTGGGGCAGATACGGTGCCACCGATCCGGAGGATGCGATTAAACTACCGTCTTTGTAAACCCGGCAGGCGCAAAAAACCTCCGGGAGCAAAATACTATAAGTTCCTTTCCCGTCTAATATCAGCCGGTAGGTTCCCACTCCGTAAGGAGATCCGTCCTCATGAAAAAGGGAGAAGCTGAAATACTGGCCGATATACATAGGGACAGCATCCGAAAGCGCATCACCGGGATCCGCCAGCAAATCAGGATAAAATTCCCACCCCTCTACCAACCAGACTACGTCCCGGTCCAAATCCCCGCTTAAAGACGAGGAAAGCAGGGTGACGCCCTCTTGAGATACCGTCGATCTTATGGTATACTTATTGTCATACCGATATAATACCACGAAAAAGATCGCTGCCGCGGCACAGGTCAGCAATACCACTGCCGCCGCGATAATCCGCTTTTGATTCACTTTCTCACCTCTTTCGGAAAGGAGCGTACAGGATGGATCGTCCCCAAACCTTTTCTTTTTCTCTCATTGTAACAGAAATCGTGGTACTTGTCTTCTCCCTTTTTTTACTTTTTCCTTCTTTTGCGTACGGAGGCGACCCGGACGACCCGGAAAATATCATAAACGAAGCCGCCTCTTTCGAGGAACTGACCGCTTGGATGGATGAAAATGCAAGTACCGGCGGCACGATCTCCCTTACTAAAGACATTACCGTACCTGCCGGCGCTTCCTATACTTACGTCAACGGCCGATACCAGAAGGAGATCACCATTCTCACCATGGGAAACACCATCTATGTGGAAGGATATCTGGAGCTGTGGCCTTTTCTCACCGTACAAGGCGATCATCAGCAGCAAGAAATGTTTCATATACTCCCCGGAGGGGAACTGTGGCTGGTGGGAATCTCCATAGACGCCGGAGAAGGAAATGCCGCCATCGTGCAGGAGGAAGGCTCCTTTCTGGTATACGGAGATACCGGGATCCCGGATATGCCGGCTTTTTCCTGCGTTGGAAGCATTATCTGTCCCGAAACGGTGACCGCCGCCGCTTACTGGAAATATGATTATGAAACCATCCCTGTTGTCAAAATTCCGGCGGGAGCGGATTTTTCCGAAGCGATGCTCCCGGACACCGTTTTCGCGTACGTCAATCGGGGTCAAAGCCAAACTGAGGAAACGATCCCTGTAGTCTGGGAGGAAGAAACCTTTCCCACCGAAAAAAAACGGACACTGGTCCAGGGGTATTTTTCCGAAGGATATGCTCCATATAAAGATTACGCGCCAAAATGCCTTATCGTATGGGAATCGGACACCGCGCCTTACTTTACGAATGCCTATAAGGAATCCCTTTCCCAGTGGTACACCGACATATATCTGTACGCCGAAACTCCTTTAGAAGGAGAGATCCGCATTGAAGTTTCCGATGACGGAGAAAGCTGGACGGAAATCCAAGGCATTGACGGGTACGAGCTGGTAAACGGAGCTTTGGGAGAGCCCCTCTCCTGGCGGCTTTGTTATCCTATGGATGATCCCGCGGTGAGCATCCCCAAGTATTTTTCTATGTCTTTAACATTAAGCGACGGGACGATCGTATATTCCGATATTTTACAGCTCGGCGACGAGTCTATTTTCACCGGTTCGGACATTGAAGGAGGCCGCGGCGGCGAAACCAGTCCCGGCGAAGGGGAAGACCAGCTTCCTTCCTTTGGAAACGGTGCGCCGGACGAAGAACCGGACGAAGATACAGATGATGAATCCTGGTGGCCGTGGCCGGATTACGGATACCAGGAAATTCTCCCCACCAAACCGGGTTCTACCGAACCGGGTTCTACCGAACCGGGTCCTACCGGACCGGATTCTACCGAACCGGGTCCTACCGGACCGGATTCTACCGAACTGGAGTCTTCCGAACCGGGGTCTACCGAACCGGGGTCTACCGAACCGGGTTCTACCGGACCGGAGTCTACCGAACCGGAGTCTTCCGAACCGGAGTCTTCCGAACCGGGGTCTTCCACCAATTCGAGCTCCAATGAAGCGGACAGAGTACCGTCCGATACCGTTTCTGACCCTTCCGTAGAAAGCGAACCTTCGAAACCCGCAGATCGGGAGACGGAATCTTCCAGTTTCAACAAAGAGGAACCCTTTAAAGATGCTTCGGATACATCTTTTTCAGACAGCAGCGATACGGTGACCGCCGACGCTTCCAGGCAGCCGGAAAACAGCGAAAAAGATTCCTTTGCAGCTGTATCGTCTTCTTTCCAGCTTCTTTTGGGTACAGGAATTATCTTCCTGATCGTAGGCGGATCGGTAGCCTTTGCTGTTGTTCGAAAAAAGCGGTAAATAAAAACGCCAGCCTCGCAAAACGATACGAGACTGGCGCTTTTTATTCATTTTCCGGCATAAAGCAATACCCTTTCCGGAGAACGGTGCGAATATACTGCTTCCCTTCGCAAAGCACCGAAAGCTTTTGGCGAACCGTCGCCACAGCAACCTGTAAATTATGGCGGCTTTTCATAATAGGCTCTTTCCACACCTGATCGTACAGCTGTTCATAAGAAAATACCTTACCTGGATTTTGAGCAAAAAAGGCAATCAGGTCAAACTGGAGTGCCGAAAAGTCTCCCTCTTTTCCGTCATACAGGATCATCTGACGATCCAAATCAATTATCAGCTTGCCGAATTGGAGCGGCTCCAAATAGAAGACATCCTCGTTTTTCCTGATTCTTGCCTCAATGCGAAGCTCCAGCTCCAAAATATCATAAGGCTTGGCGAGAAAATCGTCTCCCCCGGCGCGAAAGCTGGCAATACGGTTTTCCAAATCAGAAAACCCGGAAAGAAAAATAACCGGCGTTCCGCTGCTTTTGCGAAGCCTCTGACATACCTCGAGTCCGTTCATATCCGGCATATCGATATCCAAGATGATACAATCGAACCGGGCGGTCTCCAAAAGGGAGATTGCTTCCTGAGGGGAATCACAGCAAACCACCTCGTATTCCCGGCGGGAAAAATATAAGCGATTACTCTCTAAAAAATCTGTATCATCATCCACAAACAGCAACCGCCTCATCCTACATCCCTCCCGACGCATATGCTGCATAGTGCCATTTCCCCGGCCTCAAAAACCGTAAAAAAGCATCGAAAAATCGTTATGAAAGAGCCCGCCGGTTTGACCCGGCGGGATTTTTCTCTAACAGGTTTTATTCTTATTCAAGTCGGTGCAAAGGGCGATCAGGTCTTCTAACACCATAGCACCCTTGTCGCCTTCCTCTCTCGAACGAACCGAAACCGTCTTCGCCTCTACCTCTTTATCGCCGATCACCAGCATAAAGGGGATCTTCTGAAGCTGGGCTTCTCTGATCTTATAGCCGATCTTTTCGTTTCTTCCGTCCATCTCTACCCGGAAACCTTTGTCGGAAAGGGTCTTGACGATCTCCTCACCCCATTCCTTGGCGCGGTCGGTGACGGGAAGGACCCGGATCTGTTCCGGAGAAAGCCAGAAGGGAAGCGCCCCCGCGAAATGCTCGATCAAAATACCGATAAACCGCTCGATGCTTCCGAATACCACTCTGTGGATCATGATAGGACGGTGCTTTTCGCCGTCGGCGCCCACATACTCCAACTCAAACCGCTCGGGAAGCTGGAAATCCAACTGGATGGTACCGCATTGCCAGGTACGTCCTAAGCAGTCGGTGAGGTGGAAGTCCAGTTTCGGGCCGTAGAACGCGCCATCACCTTCGTTGATCTCGTAGTCATAGCCTAACTCCACAATGGCGTCCTTCAACGCCTCGGTGGCCATATCCCAGTCTTCGATGGCGCCCATATGATCCTCCGGCATGGTGGAAAGCTCAATATGGTAAGAGAAGCCGAAGGTCTGGTACACCTTATCGATGAGCCGGACGACCCCTTTGATCTCGTCCTTGATCTGCTCCGGCGTCATAAAGATATGGGCGTCGTCCTGGGTAAAGCAGCGCACCCGCATCAAGCCATGGAGCGCACCGGACAGCTCATGGCGATGGACTAAGCCAAGCTCGCCCATCCGCAAAGGAAGGTCTTTATAGGAACGCATCTTGGTCTTGTAAACCAGCATTCCACCAGGGCAGTTCATCGGCTTGATGGCGAAATCCTCGTCGTCAATGACGGTGGTGTACATGTTTTCCTTATAATGATCCCAGTGGCCGCTTCTCTCCCAAAGCTTCCGGCTTAGGATCACCGGAGTGGAGATCTCAAGATAGCCCGCTTCCTTATGGATCTCCCGCCAGTAGTCGATCAGGCGGTTTTTAAGTACCATGCCTTTGGGCAGGAAGAAGGGGAAACCGGGGCCTTCGTCCATAATGGCAAACAGCTCCAGCTCTTTTCCAAGCTTTCTGTGATCCCGCTTTTTCGCTTCCTCGAGCATGGTGAGATACGCCTGAAGCTCGCTGGCTTTGGGGAAAGCGATACCGTATACCCGGCAAAGCTGGGCGTTGTTTGCGTCCCCTCTCCAGTACGCGCCGGTGCAGGAAAGAAGCTTGACCGCCTTTAAGGGGGAAACGTTCATCAGGTGGGGTCCGGCGCAAAGGTCGGTAAACTCAGCCTGACGGTAAAAGCTGATGTTTTCCCCTTTATCGGCATGCTCTTTGGCAAGCTCTACCTTATAAGGCTCTTTCTGCTCGGCAAGATAGTCGATCGCCTCGTTCGGGGAAAGCTCAAACCGGGAAAGCTCGATTCCCGATTTGACGATCTTTTTCATCTCTTCCTCGATCGCTTCCAGATCCTCGGTGGTAAAGGGTTTCTCCACGTCGAAGTCGTAATAAAAGCCGTTGTCGATGGAAGGACCGATGGTGAGCTTTACATCGGGAAACAGCCGCTTCACCGCCTGCGCCATCACATGAGACGCGGTATGCCAGAAAGCTTTCTTTCCGTCGATGTCGTCAAAGGTCAAAATTTCCAGTTCGCAATCCTTGTCCAATACGGTCCGAAGGTCACAAACCTCCCCGTCGATCTTACATGCACAGGCACTTTTATACAGCCCGGCGCCCAAATCCTTCGCTACATCCGCGGCCGTGATCCCGTTTTGGTACTCTTTTACAGCGCCGCCTTTTAACGTTACTTGCATAAAAACTCCTTTCATAGCCTCTCGCCATAAATTTTGACGAAGAAAAAAAGAAAAGCCCCATCCCATCCCTGGGATGAAGCTATGCTCCACGGTTCCACCCAATTTGCGCAAAGCGCCTCTCGTAAGCCGGTAACGAGGCCAGCCGTCGCGCTTGTCTTCACGCGCACTCCGGGGCGGTACTTCTCTTTTCTTTCCGAAGGCGCTTCCAGCATTTGCGCCTCTCTCTGGCGGAGGGGGAAAGAGAAACTTCCCTTTCTTCGTTTATAGCGCCATTGTAACACCCTCTTTTCCCTTTGTCAATAGGCGAAAAGGGGAATTCCGGTTGTTTTCAGGGGGAAAATATGGTAGACTGAAAAAAAGGAGGTGCAGCGTATGAAACAAAAAGTGAAACTCTACAATGTGATCTTTCCCTTTTGGCTTCTGATTTTCCTTCCTTCGGTCTGGCTGATCGTACTGCCCGGGAATCTTTTAATCGATTTTCTGGTTTTATTTCTCTTTTGGAGACAGCAGCAGGTGGAAAACAAAAAAGCGCTTTTGATGCGTTCGGTGTGGATCGTTTGGATCTTCGGCTTCCTCGCCGACCTTTTGGGGTCCCTCTTTTTATTTTTGCTTCAGATGCTCCCTTTGGGCGAAGGCTTTCGCGATATCCTCGCAGACGTTTCCTAT
The DNA here is from genome assembly GCA_944385915.1 of uncultured Clostridia bacterium. GTDB lineage: Bacteria > Bacillota > Clostridia > Oscillospirales > Ruminococcaceae > CALXGT01. The sequence goes on from CALWZB010000008.1 coordinate 29,191, forward strand.
AACCCTTTCGCCTCTTTTCCCGCTTTTTTGATCGTCCTTTTGGGGATCTTTGTATCCGCGGCGCTCATCTATCTTCTGAACCGGTTTTTCTCCTTTCGAAAGCTTCCCTTATCTGACGGGATGAAAAAGAAGACGGCTCTCGTTTTGGCGGTTTTTACCGCGCCGTACCTTTTCCTTCTCCCGACCTCTCTCTTTTACGGTGGAATGTAAATGAAACAATACGATATTATCATTATTGGCGGCGGCGCGTCGGGACTTGCCGCCGCCATTGCCGCCAAACGAGCGGCGCCATCCTGCGAAATAGCGCTGTTGGAGCGCCAACAGCGGGTAGGCAAAAAGCTTTTAGCCACCGGCAACGGCCGGTGTAACCTGCTCAATCGATTTCCAACTCCGAACCGGTACCATGGCTCCGGTGTTTCGCTGCTCAAAGCGATCTACCAAACCAAGGATGTACCGGCTTTGGTTTCCTTTCTCGATTCGATAGGGATCCCCATAACGGAAGAAGAGGACGGCAAGTGTTATCCCTGCTCCTTACAGGCTTCCTCCGTTTTGGATAACCTTCGCCTGATGGCGGAGCATTTGGGTGTTTTGACCTTTTGCGATTGGGAAGCGACCCGCTTACAACGGCAAAAGGATGGATTTCTCGTTTCGTCGAAGGAGGAAACCCTCTTTGGGAGACGGGTGATCGTAGCGGCGGGAAACGTCGCGTCCAAGCATTTGGGAGGGACTGATCTGGGACTGACCCTTTTGCAGCAGATGAGCCACACCATCACCCCCTTTCTTCCCTCCATTGTCCAGCTCAAAACCGGCGGCAACCCCAAAGCCCTTTCCGGCATCAAGATCAACGGAACGGTCTCTCTTCTCTCGTCGGGAAACGTGGTGCAAAGGGAATACGGCGAGATTTTATTTACCGACTACGGCCTTTCCGGCCCCCCGGTGTTACAGCTTTCCGGCGCCGCTTCCAGGCTGTTGTCCCAAAATAAGGAAGGGATCCTTTCCCTGGACCTGTTTCCCAAACAGTCTTTGGAGGAACTGATAGAAATATTAAAAAAGCGAAAAGCCCTTTTTTCCGATTTTCCTTTGGAGCAGTTTTTTAGCGGGCTGCTCCACAAAAAGCTGTCGCTTTCGGTAATGAAAAGCGCCGGCCTCTCCCCTCTTTCCCGGAAAGGGGAAACCTTAAACGAGCCGGAGCTTTTAAACTTAGCGAAAACCGCCAAAGCCTTTTCCTTCCCCCTGACCGGCACCAACGGCTTTGTCAACGCCCAGGTCACCGCGGGAGGCGCTTTGGGGGACGAGTTTTCGAAAACCACCCTGGAATCCAAAAAGGCCAAGGGGTTATTTGCCTGCGGCGAAGTGCTGGATGTGGACGGAGACTGCGGCGGATTTAATTTGACATGGGCATGGGCGTCGGGGCTGACCGCCGGAGAAGCCGCCGCCCACAGTATTTTGGAGGGATCCTATGACCGTCGTACTTCCCGATGAAGTGATCGAAATTCTGTCCCGCTTTCATCAGCAAGGATATGAAGCCTACGCGGTGGGAGGCTGTATCCGGGATCTTTTGCTGGGAGACTCCCCGAAAGATTGGGACATTACCACATCGGCGCTTCCCGAGGAAACCATCTCCGTCTTCTCCGGGGAAAAAACCATTCCTACCGGCATCGCTCATGGTACGGTGACGCTGATGCGAAACGGTACCCCTTACGAGATCACCACCTTTCGCACCGACGGGACCTATTCCGACCATCGGCGGCCGGACGCGGTCTCCTTTGCCCGCTCCTTAAAAGAGGACATCGCCCGCCGGGATTTTACCGTCAACGGGCTTGCGGCGGGCGCCGACGGAACGGTAATCGATTTTTTCGGCGGTGTGGAGGATCTGAAAAAAAAGACGATCCGCGCCATCGGCGATCCCCACCGCCGTTTTACCGAGGATGCTCTCCGGATCCTTCGGGCGCTTCGCTTTTCCTCCTCCCTTTCTTTTTCTATCGAACCTGCTACCGAGAAAGCCCTTTTTGACTGCACCCCTCTCTTGACCTATGTGGCAAAAGAACGGGTGTTTTCGGAACTGAAAAAGCTTTTATTGGGGGACAGCGTCAAAGACGTCCTTTTGCGTTACCCTTCCATTTTGGGATTTTTGATCCCGGAATTAAAGCCATCCTTTTTCTTTCCCCAGCATACCCCCTACCATCTTTACGATGTATATACCCATACCGCCTATGCGGTGGATGCGGGAGAAAAAAACGCGGTGATCCGGTTAGCGCTGCTGCTTCACGACACGGGAAAGCCCGCCTGCTTTGCTCCTGACAAAAACGGCGTCGCCCATTTTCCCGGCCATCCCGCCGAGAGCGCCAAGTTGGCAAGACAAGTATTGCAGCGGCTCAAATCCGACCGCAAAACCTTATCCAGAGTATCCCTTCTGATCGAAAACCACGACGCTTCCATCCGCCCCGAAAAAACGAGCGTCAAACGGTGGCTCTCAAAACTGGGAGCAGAGGACTTCTTTGCCCTGTTGGCTGTCAAACGGGCGGACCAGCTCGCCAAAAACAGCCAAAGCTCTAAACGGGGAGAGGAGCTAAGGAAAATCGAAGCCATCGCCAAAGAGGTGTTATCCTCGAACGACTGTCTGTCGGTAAAAGAACTGGCGGTCAAGGGGGAAGACCTCAAAGCTTTGGGTTTTTCGGGAAAAGAGATCGGAGATACCCTCTCCTATTTACTGGATCTGGTTTTGTCCGGCGAAAAAAACGAAAAGGATCTCCTTTTGGAGAAAGCGAAAAAGCAAAGGCGTTAACTGCCTTTGCTTTCTTTTTCTTCTTTCCATATTTGATTGTTTTCCATCAGCTCTTCTACCGTCACCGGCTGGTATCCGTTGATCTCTACGCTCACGTTTAAGGCAAAGGGCATTTGAGAAAGAAGCGGCCAGTAGACGTCCTTTTTGTTGTTGTGGATATGCCCATATAATAAAAGGCTCTTTTCTCCCGGCTCCCGCCAGGTCATCATAGGATAGTGGCAAAGGGTAAGCCGCCTTCCTCCGCTTTTGATCTGCGCCATCAAAGAGACGGTCTCAAAATACCGGGAAAGGGGAATTTTTTTGATCCAGTTGGGATCGTGATTGCCCAAAACAAGATGTTTTTTTCCTTTGAGCGCCGATAAGATCCCTTCGATGGGGCTTTTCGAAGTAAAAAAGAGATCCCCCAAAATGTAGACGGTATCCTCGCTATTTACCCTTTGGTTCCAGTTTTGGATCAGCGCCTGATCCATCTCGTCAACATCCAAAAAAGGGCGGCCGCAGTGACGGATAATATTTTGGTGCCCGAAATGCAGGTCGCTGGTAAAATAATCCATACTACTCTCCTTTTTTGTCCCATAAAGGAATGATCTGCTCATAAAGGCAGACATATTTGTCCCCGAGTACCCGGTTTTGATGGTAGTGCCCGAAAAACCAGTATTGGAAACGACAGTCCATGGAAAGCTTTTCCAAAAAGGACGTCAATACATCCGGCTGGCAGTCCTCTTGGGGCAAAAGCTGTTTGACGATCCAATAGGGCGCGCAGTGGCTAAAGATATAATCCACTTCCCAATTGACCTTCTCTAAGCTTTCGATGCCATGCGCCATCTCTTCGTCGGTAGGAAGCTCCTCTTTCCACCATGACCGGTTCAAGATCCGGTAGTGGCGTTTTCCCTGGCGGTCGAGCCGGGCCTTCTTCCTTTTAAAATCCGGGTCTTCGGGATCTAAGATCCCGTCTTGGATATCGTGAGACGCGGCGCCGCCGAAGGTAAAAAGCCGCTTGCCTTCGATCTCATAGACTTCCCCCCGCATCAAATGGATTACCGACGGGCGGATCTTATGGACCTTGCCGCCGAACTGTTCCTCCATAGGAAGCGCGTTCAAAAGGGCATGGTTTTCATGATTTCCGTCGACGAAAAGGGTAGTAAACGGCTTTTCCTCAAGCCAGTTTAGCCAGTAATCCTGCTCCTTGCTCGGAAGCCAAAACCCAAAATCCCCGCAAATAATCACTTTGTCCTCCTTGGTCATCTCCCGCTGTTCCGGAAAATTTTCGGTGGTGAACCGGGTGTAATCCCCGTGGGTATCGCCGGTAATGTAGATCATAAAACGCCTCCTTTTCTACTCCCTTTCCGTAAAAACGTTTTTCCCTTTTCTTTTTCGCAAAAACGCAAAAAAGGCTGCCAAGGCAGCCTTTTTACTCCTGCTCAAAAATCATATCGATCCCTTTTTGGATGGTCTCTCCGCTAATGGCGGTTTGGGCATAAGCGGCAACATATCCTTCCTCATCGATGAAAAAGGTCATAGGGATTCCGTACACGCCGTAGGCCGTCGATCCTTCCCCTTTGGTATCGAAATAGACGGGAAAGGTATATCCTTCCTCTTGGATAAACTCTTTTGCGGTGTCCACTGTTTCCCTGCCGCCGGTCACATTGACCATCAAAAAGTGGATATCCTCTTGATACTCGTTATAGTACGAATCGAAATCCGGCATTTCGCTTTGACACGGCCCGCACCAGCTGGCCCAAAAATTAAGCACCACCGGTTTGCCCCGAAAATCCGAAAGGGAAATCTCGTTTCCTTCTCCGTCCACGACGGTAAAATCCGGCGCTTCCATCCGCTCTTCGGAGGCGTCGCTTTGATTTTCCGAAGAGGAACCGCCGAGAGGGTCCACCGCCGCCTGTTTGGAAAATACCGCGTACAGAGCCACCGCTCCTATCAACACGACGGCAAACACGACCAAAAGTACCAGTAATCCTTTTTTCTCTTTCATATCGTCTCCTTAACTCAACACCGTCAGTAAACGGCCAAACAGTCCCGTCGCCATCAAAATTCCCATCGCCACTAAAAATCCGCCGCAGATCCGATTGATGATGGCATAATGGGAACGGATCCAGGAAAACGCGGTACGAAGCCGGTCAATCAGCAAGGCGCTCAGTAAAAACGGTACGCCAAGTCCCAACGAATAGGTAAATAACATCAGCATCCCTTCCAGCACATGACCCCTCTGAGAGGCGAGCATCAGCGCCGAGCCTAAAAACGCGCCGACGCAGGGCGTCCATCCCACCGAAAACACCAGTCCAAACAGAAACGCGGAGAAAAATCCAAGGCTATGTGTATCGAGCTTTCGGGAAACGCCCCGGAAAACAGAAAGCTGAAACACCCCTAAAAAGGAAAGGCCAAAGAAAACCACCACCAAACCGGAAACGATGTTCACCCAAAGCTGGTACCGGCGCAGAAAGCTTCCAAACGTCCCCGCCAGCGCCCCTAACAGCATAAACACCAGCGTAAAGCCCAAAATAAACCCCAAGGTATTTTTCAGCGTTGTGGAAAGTTTCCGCTCCCCGCCCCCGGCAAAATAGGTGAGATACAAAGGAAGCATAGGCAAAAGGCAAGGGGAGATAAAGGTCACTACTCCCTCCAGAAAGGACACGAGATACTGCATACTACTCCTCCGTCAAATATTGTTCCGCGTAATACGCGGCGACCGCTCCGTCAGAAACGGCAGTGACGATCTGGCGAAAAGGCTTCTCCCGCACATCCCCCGCCGAGAACACCCCGGGAAGATTGGTTTTGGTATCCTCCCCGGCGAGGATATACCCTTCCTCGCTGAGGGCAAGCTGATCTTGGAACAATTTCGTCTGGGGCTCTCGCCCAATACTGATAAACACACCATCCAGCGAAAGGGTCTCGGTGTCCCCGGTGTCTTTATTTTTTATGGTGATCCCGGTGAGCTGTTCTTCAAATTGGAACGCTTCCACGGTAGAATTGAGCTTCCATACAATGTTGTCCGCTTTTTTGAGCGCTTCCCGCTCCGTTTTTCCCGCCCGAAGGGTATCTCTTCGATGGATCAAATACACGGTATCGCAAATTCTCGAAAGCAAAAGGGCGTCCGCCGCCGCCGAATTGCCTCCGCCTACCACCGCGACCCGTTTTCCCCGGTAAAACATCCCGTCGCACGCGGCGCAGTACCCTACGCCCTTTCCCACCAGCTCTTCCTCGTGTAAAAGCCCGAGATGCCGGTGACCGGCGCCGGTGGCAACAATCACCGTTTTGGCAAGATACTCCCCTTCGTCGGTGCGGATCACCTTCGGGTCGCAGGCGAGCTGTACCGATAAGATCTGGGCGCGAAGAGTCTTTGCGCCAAACCGTTCGGCGCCTTTTTGCATTTTCTCTCCCAGGGAGTACCCGTCGACCCCTTCGTCAAAGCCGGGATAGTTTTCGATCATCGCCGTCTGGGTCATCTGCCCGCCGGCGGAAAACTGTTCTATGACCAAAACGGACAATCCCGCCCTTGCCGCGTAAAGGGCCGCCGTATATCCCGCGGGTCCCCCGCCGAGAACAATCAAATCATATGAGGTACTGCGATCCATAAAAACCCTCCCTTTCTTTTTACCAGTATACCCAAAAGCAAATCCCTTTTCCGTGATAACGTCACCAAAAAAGGCGCCTACCTTTCGATAAGCGCCTTTTTGCCGTTAGTGATGATGGCCGCAATGCCCGCCGCAGTCATGGGAAGCGCAATCGTGGTCGCCGCAATTATGATCCCCGTGATGATGATGGTCGCATTGAATGTCGGGAAGATAAGAAAGAGAGCCGTTCAAATAGGCGTTTACCGCCTCGTCGGCATTTCCCTGCACCCCGCCGAACAGCTGGATCCCCGCCTGTGAAAGCGCTCTTTGGGCGCCGCCGCCGATTCCGCCGCAGATGAG
>CALWZB010000009.1 GCA_944385915.1 uncultured Clostridia bacterium
GATCTGAAAGCGGAGCTTTTTAACCTGCGCTTTCAGCATGCCGTCAACCAGCTGGATAATCCGATGCGGATTAAAGTTGTCAAGAAGGATATTGCTCGCGTTATGACCGTAATCCACGAGCTGGACGCCAAAGAAGGCGTAAAGTAAAGAAGGGAGGACGAACATGAGCGAAGCGAGAAACTTAAGAAAGACCAGAGTTGGTACTGTCGTCAGCAGCAAAATGGACAAAACCGTTGTTGTTGCGATTTTAGATAACGTAAAACATCCCCTTTACAATAAGATCGTAAAGCGCACCGTAAAGGTCAAAGCCCACGACGAGCAGAATGCCTGCGGCGAAGGCGACCGGGTGGCGTTGATGGAAACTCGCCCCTTATCGAAAGATAAACGCTGGAGAGTCGTCGAAATTATTGAGAAAGCAAAATAAACTGCGGTCGTAAGACCGGAAGGAGGAACCCACAGTGATCCAAATGCAAACCCGCATGAAGGTTGCCGATAACACCGGCGCCAAAGAACTCATGTGTATCCGTGTATTGGGCGGTTCCGGCAGAAGATACGCTAATATCGGCGATGTCGTCGTTTGTTCGGTAAAGAAAGCGACGCCCGGCGGCGTTGTAAAGAAAGGCGACGTCGTAAAAGCCGTAATCGTTCGTTCAGCCAAGGGATTACGCCGTGACGACGGCACATATATTCGGTTCGATGAGAATGCTGCCGTTTTGATCAGAGAAGACAAAAACCCCAGAGGGACCCGTATTTTTGGGCCGGTAGCCAGAGAGCTTCGTGATAAGAACTACATGAAGATCCTTTCTCTTGCTCCCGAAGTACTGTAAGGAGGTACGGGAATGAACAAACTGCATGTAAAAACCGGTGATAACGTTATGATTATCAGCGGCAAGGATAAGGGCAAAAAAGGCAAGGTTTTGGAAGTCAGCCCCAAAGAAGGCAAAGTCATCGTTGAGGGATGCAACCTGGTAACCAAGCATGTAAAACCCCGTCAGATGGGTCAGCAGGGCGGTATCGTCAAAGCGGAAGCGGCGCTTTACGCTTGCAAGGTAATGCCCGTTTGCCCCAAATGCGGCAAGCCCACCAGAGTTGGTCATAAGATCAATGAGGATGGGAAAAAGGTCCGCGTATGCAAGCACGCCGGCTGCGGTGAAACTTTCTAATAGGAGGAAAAGACATGGCTCGTCTGAAAGAGTATTATAAAAGTGACGTAGCTCCGGCTTTGATGAAAAAGTTCGGCTACAAAAGTGTCATGCAGATTCCGAAGATTGAAAAAGTTGTCATCAACGTAGGCTGCGGCGAGGCGCGTGACAACCAGAAAGTTATGGATTCCGTTGTGCAGGATCTTTCGGCCATCACCGGCCAGAAGCCCATCCTCTGCAAAGCGAAGAAATCCGTTGCGAACTTTAAACTTCGTGAAGGCATGGTCATCGGCGCGAAGGTCACCCTGCGCTCCGAGAAGATGTATGAATTCATCGATCGTTTCTTCAACATCGCCCTTCCCCGGGTAAGAGATTTCAAAGGAATCAGCGCCGATTCTTTTGATGGCCGCGGAAACTATTCGGTGGGCCTCAAAGAACAGCTCATCTTCCCGGAGATCGAGTATGATAAAATTGATAAGATCCGCGGTATGGATATTACCTTTGTGACCACCGCGAAAAACGACGAGGAAGCGCGGGAGCTGTTAAGCTTGATGGGCGCTCCCTTCGAGAGATAAGGGAGGAACGAAGATGGCTAAAACTTCGATGAAAATGAAACAGCAGAGAACGCCAAAGTTTTCCACCCGTGGTTACAACAGATGTAAAATCTGCGGCCGTCCTCACGCTTACCTGAGAAAATATGGCATCTGCCGTATCTGCTTTCGGGAGTTGGCGTATAAAGGACAGATTCCCGGCGTAAAGAAATCCAGCTGGTAAAAAGGAGGTTGACGGCATGCAAATCACCGATACCATTGCAGATATGCTCACCCGCATCCGCAATGCGAGCTCTGCAAAGCATGACACGGTGGACATCCCTGCTTCGAATATGAAGAAATCCATTGCCCAGATCCTGGTGGACGAAGGCTATGTAAAAGGCTTCACCGTGATCGAGGACGGAAAACAGGGCGTTATCCGTATGACGTTAAAATACGGCGAAAACAAAACTCCGGTGCTTACCGGACTGCGCAGAGTCTCCAAACCGGGTCTGCGTATTTATTCGGACTGTGAAAATATGCCCAAGGTCATGAAAGGCTTAGGCATTGCGATCGTCTCCACTTCCAAGGGCGTTATGACCGATAAGGCGGCCCGGAAGGCGAATGTAGGCGGCGAAGTACTCGCGTTTGTGTGGTAAGGAGGTAAACAGATGTCGCGTATTGGCAGAAAGCAGATTGATGTTCCCTCCGGCGTTGAAGTGAAGATCAACGGCAACCATATTATGGTAAAAGGCCCTAAGGGAACTTTGGAACGGGATGTTCATCCCAATATGAAGCTCGTCATGGACGGCGCTGCTTTGAAGGTGGAGCGCCCCAACGACGAGAAAAAGAACAAGTCTCTCCATGGCTTGACCCGCACTCTGATCAACAATATGGTCATCGGCGTGACCCAGGGCTTCTCCAAGGAATTGGAAGTCAACGGCGTCGGTTACCGTGCGGCGAAGCAGGGGAAAGATCTGGTTATGAACTTAGGTTATTCTCACCAGGTCATTATGCCTGAAATCCCCGGTATTTCTATTGACGTTCCTTCTCCGAATAAGATCGTCATCTCCGGCCCCGATAAAGAGCAGGTCGGTCAGTTTGCGGCCAATGTCCGCAAGAAACGTCCTCCCGAGCCCTACAAAGGCAAAGGAATCAAGTACGTTGACGAACACATTATCCGCAAGGAAGGCAAGACCGGTAAGTAAAGGTAAAGGAGTGACAAGTAATGGTAAATAAGCCGGATAAAAATAAGGCTCGTTTGAAAAGACACCGCAGAGTGCGCTATAAGATCTCCGGAACGGAGCAGCGCCCCCGCTTGAGTGTATTCCGCTCCGCGAAGCACATCTACGCGCAGCTGATCGACGATGTAAAAGGCGTCACTCTGGTATCCGCCTCTTCCTGCGATAAAGGATTTGAAGGCAACGGTGGCAATAAGGAAGGCGCTTACGCCGTCGGCAAAATGATCGCCGAAAAGGCAGCCGCCAAAGGAATCAGCGAAGTGGTGTTTGACCGCGGTGGATATATTTTCCACGGCAGAGTCGCACAGCTGGCAGCGGGAGCCCGTGAAAACGGCCTCAATTTCTAAGAGGGAGGGACCAGTTTGGCTAATCGAGTAGAAAACGCTCCTGTTCAGGAATTACAGGAAAGAGTCGTCACGATCCGCCGGGTTTCCAAGACGGTAAAAGGCGGTCGTATCTTTAAGTTTGCCGCCCTCGTCGTTGTAGGAGACGGAAACGGAAAGATCGGCTTCGGTATGGGTAAATCCGGAGAGGTTCCCGATGCGATCCGCAAGGGAATCGAGGATGCGAAAAAGAATATGTTTACGGTAGCGCTTCGGGGAACCACCATCCCCCACGAAGTGATCGGTGCATTCGGCGCCGGCAGAGTATTGTTGAAGCCCGCCCCGGAAGGAACCGGCGTTATCGCCGGCGGCGCGGTCAGAGCGGTAGTAGAGACCGCCGGTATCCGCGACATCCGTACCAAGGCGCTGCGCTCCAATAACCCCTGCAACGTGGTGAGAGCGACTATCAACGGTTTGAAATCCCTTCGCAACGCCAACGAGGTGGCGGCGATCCGGGGCAAGACCGTATCCGAAATCTTGGGCTAAGGAGGAAGTTGTGGCAATGTTGACTGTAAAGCTTGTAAAAGGCCTTGCCGGTAAGAAAAAAGACCAGATTGCCGTGGCGGAATCCCTGGGACTGAGAAAGGTGGGCGACGTGACCGTTCAGCCGGACAACGAAGCCACCAAAGGTAAGATCTTTAAAATTTCTCACCTCGTCGAGGTTACCAAAAACTAACAAGGAGGTGCGTGCGTGATGAAACTGCATCAATTAGCTCCTGCGGAGGGTTCTAAAAAAGAACATTTTCGCGTAGGCCGCGGCCACGGTTCCGGCAACGGAAAAACCGCGGGCAAGGGTCATAAAGGTCAAAACGCCCGTTCCGGTGGCGGCGTCCGTCCCGGATTTGAAGGCGGCCAGATGCCTTTATACAGAAGACTGCCCAAACGCGGCTTCAACAATTACAATTTTGAAACCAAATATGCTGTTGTCAATCTTTCCGATTTAAACCGCAAGTTCGAAGACGGCGCGGTAGTAGATACCGAGGCTCTCATCGCCAGCGGATTGGTCAACAAGGTCTATGACGGCATTAAAGTGCTCGGAGACGGCGAGATTGAAAAGAAGCTGACGGTAAAAGCTGCCGCTTTTTCTCAGTCCGCGAAAGAGAAATTGGAGGCAGCTGGAGGAAAGGCCGAGGTGATGTAAGGTGTTTGAAACTTGGAGAAATGCTTTCAAACAGCAAGACCTTCGGAAACGGATCCTCTTTACACTGCTGATTTTGGTGGTGTACCGGATCGGTTCTGCCATTACCGTACCCTTTTTGAACCCCACCGTGCTCCAGGATGTTTTCAGTTCTTCCATCGGAGACGGGGCCAACTTCTTAAGCTACCTCAACGTGATGACAGGCGGTTCGCTGGCTGACGCGACCATTTTCGCGATGTCCATCTACCCCTACATCAACGCGTCTATCATTATCCAGCTTCTGACTGTCGCGATCCCTCCTCTGGAGCGGTTAGCGAAGGAAGGCGGCGAGGGAAGAAAGAAGCTCCAGAAGATCACCCGCTATACCACCTTTGGCTTGGCGCTGATCCAGGCGATCGCTTATTATCTGGTATTAAAGAGAAACGAAGGCGTACTCAACTACACCAGCGGCTTTTCCGGATTCTTCTCCGCGGTGGTCATTATCGCCTGCTTTGTAGCCGGTACGGCTGCGATCGTCTGGCTCGGTGACCAGATCAGCGAGAAGGGAATTGGAAACGGTATTTCCATTATCCTTTTTGCCGGTATCGTCTCCCGTGGCCCTGTGGCGGTACAAACCCTGATTGCCTGGTGGCAGATGGGCGATCCTCTTTATTACTTCCTGGTTCCCGCGATCGTGATCCTCTTCGCGGTGATGATTTACTTTATCGTATTTTTCACCAATGCGGAGCGCCGGATCCCCGTCACCTATGCGAAACGGGTCGTAGGCCGGAAGATGTACGGCGGTCAAAGCTCCTTTATCCCCCTGAAAGTGAATATGAGCGGCGTTATGCCCATCATCTTTGCTTCTTCCTTGGTCTCTATCCCCAATATGATCGGGACCTTTGTGAATGTAACGCCGGGCGGATTTTGGGATCACTTTTTCAGCCTTTTCAACTACAACAGCTGGTTTTACGGAATTTTGTACTTTATCCTCATTATTCTGTTTAATTATTTCTATGTGGCGATCCAATACAATCCGGTGGAGATCGCCAACAATTTAAAGAAGAGCAGCGGTGCGATTCCCGGAATTCGTCCCGGAAAGCCCACCTCCGACTTTATTTCCCGGGTATTATCCAAGATCACCCTGATCGGTGCGTTGTTCTTGGGCCTCGTTGCGGTGTTCCCCATTATTTTCTCGGCGGTCACCAAGGCGAACATCTCTTTGGGCGGTACCTCTATCCTCATCTTGGTAGGCGTCGCTTTGGAGACGATGCGGGTTATGGAATCCCAGATGATGATGCGTCATCACAAAGGCTTCTTAGAATAAGGAAAGAGAGGGCAATATGAATCTAATCCTACTCGGTGCCCCCGGCGCGGGGAAAGGAACCCAGGCGGAGATCATCTGTGACGCTTTGGGCATTCCCGCGATCTCTACGGGGAATATCCTTCGGGACGCAGTTAAGCACCAGACTCCCCTTGGCCTGGAAGCTAAGCAGTATATGGACAGCGGAGATCTGGTACCGGATTCCATCGTGATCAATATCCTCAAGGAACGGATTCAGAAAGATGACTGCAAAAACGGTTTCATTCTGGACGGGTTCCCCAGAACGGTCCCTCAGGCGGAAGCCTTGGATCAGATGGGCGTTGTGATCGACCGGGTTATCGAAATCCTGGTGGAAGACGATGTGATCTTAACCCGGCTTTCCGGCCGGCGGATCTGTGAGGATTGCGGCGCGTCCTATCATTTGGAATACAATCCCCCGAAACAGGCCGGTGTTTGCGACCGCTGCGGCGGCAAGCTGATCCAGCGGGCCGACGACGTACCCGAGACCATTCGGGAGCGGCTGCATGTGTACCATGAGCAAACCGAGCCTTTGAAAAATTACTACTATGACAGCGGCAAGCTGATCGTAGTGGAAGGCCAGGAGAAGGTAGAAGATACCTCCGCACTGGTTCGCAAAGCCGTGGAGGCGTAAGTTTCATGATCGTTTTAAAGACTCAGCATGAGCTGGAGCGGATGAAAAAAGCTTGTCGGATCTCGGCGGACGCTTTAAATGTGGCGCAAGAGGTGATCAAACCCGGCGTCACTACCAAAGAGATCGACAAAGCGATCCACGATTATATCGTCCGCTGCGGCGCGAAACCCTCTTTCCTCGGATTGTACGGTTTTCCTGCTTCCGCTTGTATTTCCTTAAACGACGTGGTGATCCACGGGATCCCCTCCGACGAGAAGGTCAAACCCGGCGACATTGTCAGCGTGGATGTAGGCGCTTTTATAGAAGGCTACCATGGTGACAACGCCTATACCTTTATTGTCGAGGATACCACAGAGGAGATCAAAAAGCTCCTTTTGGAAACAGAGGCGTCCTTGTATAAAGGGATCGAACAGGCGGTTCCCGGAAACCGGATCGGAGATATCTCCTTTGCGGTCCAAAGCCATGTGACCCCCTTTGGCTACGGGATCGTCCGTAAATTTGTGGGTCACGGCGTCGGGAAAAACCTTCACGAGGATCCCGAGGTCCCCAATTTCGGAAAGCCCGGAAGAGGTCCCCGGCTTACGGCGGGAATGACCATCGCGATTGAGCCGATGATCACGCTGGAAGGCGACGACGTGGTGGTGATGCCTGACGGCTGGACCACAAAAACCAAGTCGGGAAAAGCCGCCGCCCATTTCGAACACACCATCGCTATTACGGATGAAGGTCCGGTCATTTTGACCAAGCGGTAGTGGATATGGAGTGGAAGACGGGTATGATGGTCAAAAGCCTGCGGGGCAGAGATGAGGGATTTTTTGTAGTGGTCGGCGTCGGAGACGGATCTGTCTGGATCGCCGACGGGCGCCGCCGGAAGGTGGAACGGCCCAAGCGGAAAAATCCCAAGCATTTGCAGCAAACCGCGACGGTTTTTGATGAAAACGAGATCAAAACGAACAATGGACTGAAACGGCTGCTTCGCCCTTATAAGGAGCGGCGCCGCAATGAAACAGGAGGGAATGAGCTTGTCTAAAGAAGACGTGATCGAGATCGAGGGAACGGTAGTGGATTCCCTTCCCAATGCGACGTTTAAAGTGGAGCTTCCCAATGGCCGCACGATTTTGGCTCATATTTCCGGAAAGCTGCGGATGAACTTCATCCGGATCCTTCCCGGCGATAAGGTCAAGGTGGAAATGTCCCCTTACGATTTGACCAAAGGGCGCATTACCTGGCGCTCGAAATAGCAATAAACCCCGGAACGGAAACGTTCCGCATAACCAAGGAGGGAACTGAAATGAAAGTAAGACCTTCGGTAAAACCCATCTGCGAAAAATGCAAGGTGATCAAGCGCAAAGGCAAAGTGATGGTAATTTGCCAAAACCCGAAGCACAAACAGCGTCAGGGTTAATGCGGATCCGCCTTAAACTTTCAAAATACATGGAGGTGCAACAATAATGGCTCGTATTGCTGGTGTCGACCTGCCCAGAGAGAAACGGATCGAAATCGGTCTGACTTACGTTTACGGCATTGGTCAGAAATCGGCTCGCGACATTCTCGCTGCAACCGGAATCGATCCCGATATCCGCGTTAAGGATCTCAGCGAAGAAGACGCGACGAAACTTCGTGATTATATCGACAAAAACTATACGGTAGAAGGCGACCTGCGGAGAGATATCGCGCTGAACATCAAACGGCTGGTGGAAATCGGCTGCTATCGCGGTGTTCGTCATAGAAAAGGTCTCCCCGTAAGAGGTCAGAGAACCAAAACCAACGCCAGAACCCGGAAAGGTCCCAAGAAGACCATCGCCAACAAGAAGAAATAATCGGGAGGGATAAGCGAAAATGGCAAAAGTTGCTGCTAAGAAAACCAATATCCGCCGCCGTCGCGAGCGGAAAAACATTGAGCGCGGCGCCGTTCATATCCAATCCACCTTTAACAACACCATCGTTACCATTACCGACACTCAGGGAAATGCGATTTCCTGGGCAAGCGCCGGTGAGATGGGCTTCAGAGGTTCCAAGAAATCGACCCCCTTTGCAGCGCAGACCGCTGCGGAGACCGCTGCGAGAGCGGCGATGGAGCATGGCTTGAAGATCGTTGAGGTCTATGTCAAAGGCCCCGGCTCGGGAAGAGAAGCGGCGATTCGTGCGCTGCAGGCTGCCGGCTTGGAAGTTCGGATGATCAAAGACGTGACGCCCATTCCTCACAATGGATGCCGTCCGCCCAAAAGAAGACGCGTATAATTTTATTGGAGGTGCAAACAGATGGCAAGATATACCGGCGCAGTATGCAGAATGTGCCGTCGTGAAGGGCAAAAGCTGTTCTTAAAAGGTTCGAAATGCTATTCCGAACATTGCCCCTTCGTTTCCCGCGGCTACGCTCCCGGCCAGCACGGCCAGAACCGGAAGAAAGTTTCTGAGTACGGTATGCAGCTTCGCGCGAAACAGACCGCGAAACGGTACTACGGCGTTTTGGAAAGCCAGTTCGCCCAGTACTTTGAGATGGCGGAGAGAAAATCCGGTATGACCGGTGAAAACCTGCTTCGGATTTTGGAAAGCCGCCTTGATAACGTTGTGTACCGGGTTGGTCTTGCGACTTCCCGTGCGGAAGCGAGACAGCTTGTGACCCACAACCATTTCAAACTCAACGGCAAGAAAGTCAACATTCCTTCCCTTTTAGTGAAAGAGGGCGATGTGGTATCCCTTTCCGAAGGCAGCCGTCAGAGCGAGAAATTCAAAGAGATCGAGGAGACCTGCGGCTCCCGTCCTGTTCCCATGTGGTTAGATATGGACAGAGGCAGTTTTACCGCGAAAGTTCTTCGTATGCCCAACCGTGATGACATTGACTTGGATGTCCAGGAACATCTGATCGTTGAGTTGTACTCCAAATAAGGAGCCGAGACGTGATCGGGTGTATGTTGCATATTTTTATTGCATAAGGAGGGTTATGAATGATTGAAATTGAAAAGCCGGTCATCGAGACAGCCGAAATGAAATCTGACGGAACTTATGGTCGATTCGTATTAGAGCCTCTTGAACGCGGCTTCGGTACCACCCTCGGCAACAGTCTGAGACGGGTACTGCTCTCCTCCCTTCCCGGCGTAGCCGTGACATCCATCAAAATCGATGGGGTGCAGCACGAATTTTCCACAGTACCGGGTGTCAAAGAAGACGTCACGGAGATCGTCCTGAATATGAAAGGACTGATCGCGAAGATCCATGGTGAAGCGCCTAAAACGATCCACATCGAAGCGGAGGGAGAATGCGAAGTCACCGCCGGCGACATCAAAGTGGATTCCGAGGTAGAGATTTTGGATCCCGGAATGCATATCGCGACTCTGGGCCAAGGCGCAAAACTGTATATGGAAATTGTGATCGATAAAGGGCGTGGCTATGTTCCCAGCGAGCGAAACAAGCAAAAGATCGCCAATATTATCGGCGCCATTCCCGTGGACAGCATCTATACCCCTGTACTGAAAGTGAATTATACCGTTGAAAATACCCGTGTAGGGCAGATTACCGACTATGACAAGTTGACCATCGAGGTGTGGACCGATGGGACGATTTCCGCAAAGGAAGCGATCTCTCTCGGCGCCAAGGTTCTCAACGAGCATCTGAATCTGTTCGTAGATTTGTCGGACGATATGTCCACAGGCGAAATTTTAGTAGAAACCTCCGGCAAGGAAAAAGAGAAAGTCCTGGAGATGACCATTGAGGAGCTTGACTTGTCCGTTCGCTCTTTCAACTGTCTGAAACGTGCCGGTATCAATACGGTAGAAGATTTGATCAGTAAATCTGAAGAGGAGATGATGAAAGTCAGAAACCTCGGAAGAAAGTCTTTAGAGGAGGTCCTCTCGAAGCTGAATGCACTGGGCTTCAGCCTGACCTCCAACGATGAATAAAGATAAAGGAGTGAATTTCGATGCCAGGCAGCAGAAAACTTGGAAGAGCTTCTGACCATAGAAAAGCGATGCTCCGTGCCATGGTGACCTATCTTTTGGAAAACGGAAAGATCGAAACCACGGTAACCAGAGCCAAAGAGGTCCGTTCCATGGCGGAGAAGATGATTACTCTCGGTAAAGAGGGAACGCTTCATGCAAAACGTCAGGTGTTCGCTTATGTGACCAAAGAGGGCGTCGCCAAAAAACTGTTTGACGAGATCGCGCCCAAATACGCGGATACCAAAGGCGGTTATACCAAGATCATTAAGATCGGGCCCCGCCGGGGTGACGCCGCGGAGATGGCGATCATCGAGTTAGCGTAATTTGAAACAATCCTCTGCGAAAGCAGGGGATTTTTCTTTTTATGGTAGAAAACGGGGAATTTTTCTGCTATAATAAGAGAAACAATACCTGTTGGAGGAATCAAAATGGCGTCGTTACTGCTTCCGGTGATCTATCTTGCGTTTATCAGTTTAGGGCTTCCCGATCCTTTGCTTGGCGCCGCATGGCCTGAGATCTGCGGCGAATGGGGAACGCCGGCGTCGTGGATGGGGATGGTTTCCATGATCATTTCCGCCGGAACGATTTTTTCCAGCTTGATGAGCGAGCGCTTTTATCTGGCTTTCGGCCCCGGAAAGGTGACTGCTTTCAGCGTATTTCTGACTGCTGCCGGATTGTTCGGGTTTTCTTTCAGCAGCGCTTTCTGGATGCTTTGTGTCGCGGCGGTCCCTTACGGATTGGGCGCAGGAGGGGTGGATTCGGTACTGAACAATTACGTCGCCCTTCATTATAAGGCGAGACATATGAGCTGGCTTCACTGTATGTGGGGCGTAGGGTGCAGTGCCGGTCCTTTGATTATGAGCGCCGCCATTTCCGGCAGCCATTGGAACAACGGTTATCTGACCATCGCGGTGATGCAGTCGGTACTGACCGCGATTTTGCTTTTGAGCCTTCCCCTATGGAAAAAAACAACTGCCGAGGCATCCGAAAAACCAGCGGTGAAAAGTAAGCTTATCGATATTTTGAAGATCCCCGGCGTCAAAGAGGTGCTGATTTGCTTTTTTTGCTACTGTGCGTTAGAATCGGTAGCGGGAAACTGGGCGGCGAGCTACTGCTCGATTTACCGGGGCATTCCTTCTGAGGAAGCGGCCGGCTGGGCAAGTCTTATGTATATCGGGATCACCATAGGCCGGTTTTTGAGCGGCTTTGTGACCTTTAAGGTCAACGACCGGAATATGATCCGGCTGGGACAGATTTTTGTGGGGATGGGAGCCGTTTTGCTGCTTCTTCCGTGGAGAACGGCGCTTCCGGCAGGACTTATTTTAGTGGGATTCGGCTGTGCGCCCATCTATCCGTCTATTATCCATGAGACGCCCTCCAATTTTGGAAAAGAGCGAAGCCAGGGGATCATCGGCGTCCAGATGGCGTTTGCTTATGTGGGAAGCCTGGCGGTCCCGCCGCTGTTTGGCCTGCTCGCCGATCATATTTCCTTTTCCCTGTTTCCGTGGATATTGGGGGGATTACTGGTGCTGATGGTTTGGATGGCGGAACGCCTCCATCATATCACCGGCGCCCGGCAGGAGCGCAGTGACTTGGAGCTTAAAAGAGCGAGATAACGAAAGGAGAGGCTATGGATCGAAAAAAACTGACCCGGATCGTCTGTTTGGTAATGGCAGTACTGATGGGATTAAGCGTCCTCGCGGGGAGCTTTTTGACTTTGTTTTATTGAGGCGACAGGATGAAACACTACGATATTTTGCTGTTTGACGCGGATGACACCCTCTTTGATTTCCAACAAAGCGAGCGGGAAGCCTTTCGGGCGGTATTTGGCGAAAAAGACAGTGACGCGCTCTATCAGATCTACCATCGGATCAACGACGGCCTTTGGAAACAGCTGGAGCGGGGAGAGATCGACCGGGCAGGATTGCAAAAACGCCGTTTCGCGGATTTATTAGCGGAAATCGGTATGGAAGGGGACGGTGACGATTACAACGCGAAGTATGTGGAAGCCCTTTCCAACCAAAGCATCCTTTTGCCGGAGAGCGAAGAGGTGGTCGCCGCGCTGGCGCCTCACTGCCGGTTGTTTTTGCTGACCAACGGGATCGCTTATGTCCAGCGGAAACGGTTTTTCGCTTCCTCTATCGCCCCTTATTTCGAGGACCTTTTCATCTCCGAGGAAGCGTCATCCCAAAAGCCGGAAAAGGCGTTTTACGATTATGTAGAGAAGCGGATCCCCGATTTTCATAAGGAACGGGCGCTGATGATCGGCGATTCTTTGACCTCCGATATGGCAGGGGGGCAAAACGCGGGGATTGATACCTGTTTTTATAATCCCAGGGGGACTAAAGTTTTGGATCACATCAAAGTGACTTATCAAATCGAAACATTAAGGGATCTGCTGCCGCTGTTAGGGATCGGAAAATGAAATGGAGAAAAGGAAAGCCCGTTGTTACTGCTGTGATCTTGGTTTTGGCGGGCTTGGCGCTATTTTCCGGGAAATCCACCGTCACCTTTTATGACGACCATTTGGTGGCATCCACGGTGCTTGGGGGTTCTTCTACCGTCTATTATTCGGACATTTTGGAAGCAAAGCTGGTTTCCAACCTGGATACCGGAAGACGGACGTTCGGTTTTGGAAGCTTCACAGTGGCGGGAGGAAGCTTTGAAAACGACCGGTTCGGTGCTTATAAGCTGTATTCCTATACCGGCTGTGACAGCTATGTAGTACTGGATACCGTTTTCGGTGTGATCGTGTTCAACGGTAAGACGCAAGAGGAGACAAAAGCGCTTTACGACGCCCTTCAAGAGGCGATGGATCCATAGGAACAGCGGCTTTTCAGAGCGTTTTGCACCAAAAAAAGCGAAAAATCTCCATCTGGTTGGCAATAAAAAGGAATCGGAAAAAATGCCTTTACTTTTGAAAAAAAGCATGTTAGAATAAAGTCGTTGAATTGGGGGTTGTCTGCAAACAGCCCCTCATTGTCTGCCATTTTTAAGGAAACGGATGTTCCATCCCGATTTGGCACATTATGACTCAAGGAGGATATACAATGGCGAGAAAAATGAAAACCATGGACGGAAATACCGCCGCCGCTCACGTGAGCTATGCCTTTACGGAAGTAGCCGGTATTTATCCCATTACCCCGTCCAGTCCTATGGCCGATAACGTAGACCAGTGGGCAGCCGCCGGCCTGAAGAATATCTTCGGCACCACGGTCAAAGTAATGGAAATGCAGTCTGAGGCCGGTGCGGCCGGAACGGTTCACGGTTCCCTTGCCGCCGGTGCGTTGACCACCACCTATACGGCGTCTCAGGGCCTTTTGCTGATGATCCCCAATATGTATAAGATCGCCGGTGAGCTTCTGCCCAGCGTATTCCACGTTTCCGCCCGTGCGGTTGCGTCCCACGCTTTGAACATTTTCGGCGACCATTCCGACGTATATGCCTGCCGTCAGACCGGTTTCGCGATGCTCGCGGAATCCAATCCCCAGGAGGTTATGGACCTGGGTGCGGTAGCGCATCTGGCTACCATCAAGGGCAGAGTTCCTTTCATCAACTTCTTCGACGGATTCAGAACTTCTCATGAGATCCAGAAGATCGAGATCTGGGACTATGATGATCTGAAGGAAATGTGCGATATGGACGCAGTGGAAGCCTTTAGAAAACGGGCTTTGAACCCCGAACGTCCCGTAATGCGCGGTTCCCATGAGAACGACGATATCTTCTTCCAGAACAGAGAAGCCTGCAACAAGTACTATGAAGCCCTTCCCGCTGTTGTGGAAGAGTACATGGACAAAGTCAACGCCAAGATCGGCACCAATTACAAGCTCTTCAACTACTACGGTGCTCCCGACGCGGATCGTGTTATCATCTGCATGGGCTCTTTCTGCGACGTTGCGGAGGAAGTGGTTGACTACCTCACCGCCAAAGGCGAGAAGGTGGGTCTGGTTAAAGTCCGTCTCTACCGTCCCTTTGTTCCTGAGAAACTGATCGAAGCGATCCCCGCCACTGCGAAGAAGATCGCGGTTTTGGACCGGACCAAACAGCCCGGCGCTTTGGGGGAGCCTCTGTACCTGGACGTTGTGACCGCGCTTGCCAATGCGGGTATCAACGACAAGGTCATCGTCGGCGGCCGTTACGGCCTCGGTTCCAAGGATACCCCTCCCTCCAGCGTGTTTGCTGTCTATGAGGAGCTTGCGAAGGATGCGCCCAAGCATCAGTTTACCCTTGGTATCGTAGACGATGTCACCAACCTTTCTTTGGAAGAGAAACCCTCTCCCAACACTGCTGCGGAAGGCACCATCGAGTGCAAATTCTGGGGTCTGGGCGGCGACGGCACCGTTGGCGCCAACAAGAACTCCATCAAGATCATCGGTGACCATACCGATAAATACGTTCAGGCGTACTTCCAGTACGACTCCAAGAAGACCGGCGGTATCACCATTTCCCACCTGCGGTTTGGCGATAAACCCATCCGTGCTCCTTACTACATCAATAAAGCGGACTTCGTAGCTTGCCATAACCCCTCTTACGTCACCAAAGGCTTTAAGATGGTCAACGACGTAAAACCCGGCGGCGTGTTCCTGATCAACTGTCAGTGGACTCCCGAAGAGCTCAACGAGCATATGCCCGCGGAAGCGAAACGGTACATTGCCCGCAATAATGTCCAGCTCTACACCGTAAACGCTATCGATTTGGCGATTGAGATCGGTATGGGCAAACGGACCAACACCATTTTGCAGTCTGCGTTCTTTACCCTGGCGAAGATCATGCCTCAGGAGGACGCCATCCAGTACATGAAGGATGCGGCCACCAAGAGCTACCTGAAAAAAGGTCAGGATATCGTAGATATGAACCACAAGGCCATCGACGCCGGCGCCACCGCTTTTGTAAAGATCGACGTTCCCGCTGACTGGGCGGACGCGGCCGACGACAAAGCTGTCGCTGCGGCGGGCGAAGAAGGCAAGCTCGAAAAGATGGTCAAGACCATCATGGAACCTGTTGGAAAGATGGACGGTTACAGCCTGCCTGTTTCCGCTTTCGTGGACCATGCCGACGGTACCTTCGAGCAAGGCGCTTCCGCTTTCGAGAAACGAGGCGTTGCCGTTACCGTTCCTCAGTGGATCCCTGAAAACTGCATCCAGTGTAACCAGTGCGCGTATGTTTGTCCTCATGCCACCATCCGTCCCTTCGCGCTGAGCGAGGAAGAGGCTGCTGCGGCTCCCGCTTCTATGAAGATGGTGAAGATGAACGGAAAAGGCTATGAAAACTATAAGTTTGCTATGGTCGTTTCTCCTATGGACTGCATGGGCTGTAGCGTTTGCGTCGGCGTTTGCCCGGCGAAGAATAAGGCTTTGGTGATGAAACCCCTCGAGAGCCAGCTGGATCAGCAGGCCGCCTTCGATTACGCGGTAGAAAACGTCACCAAGAAGGACGATATGCCCGCGGAAAACACCGTTAAGGGCAGCCAGTTCAATCAGCCTCTCCTCGAGTTCTCCGGTTCCTGCGCGGGTTGTGCGGAGACCTCTTACGCTCGTTTGATCACCCAGCTCTACGGCGAGAGAATGTATATTTCCAACGCCACCGGTTGTTCCTCTATCTGGGGCGGCCCTGCGGCGACTTCCCCCTACACCAAGAGCAAAGCCAAAGGCTTTGGCCCTGCCTGGGCGAACTCTCTGTTCGAGGATAACGCGGAGCACGGCTTCGGTATGTACATCGGCCAGAAAGTAATCCGTGACCGTTTGATCTCCAAGATCGAAGCGCTGGCGGAAAAGACCGAGAACGCGGATGTCAAAGCGGCGGCGAAGAACTTCCTCGATACCCAAAACGACGGCCAGAAGAACGGTGTTGCCACCGAGGCTTTGGTTGCGGCTCTGGAAGCCTGCGGCTGCGACGCGGCGAAAGAGATCCTGTCCCAGAAGGAATACCTCCAGAAGAAATCCGTCTGGATCTTCGGCGGTGACGGATGGGCTTACGATATCGGCTTTGGCGGCTTGGATCATGTTTTGGCTTCCGGCGAGGATGTCAATGTAATGGTCTTCGACACCGAGGTGTACTCCAATACCGGCGGTCAGGCTTCCAAGTCCTCTCAGATCGGTCAGGTTGCGCAGTTCGCGGCGGCTGGTAAAGCCATCGCTAAGAAGAGCCTTGCCGAGATCGCTATGTCCTATGGTTACGTTTACGTTGCTCAGATCGCTATGGGCGCCAACCCCGCTCAGACCATCAAGGCGATCACCGAAGCGGAAGCGTATCCCGGACCTTCTCTCATCATCGGTTACGCTCCTTGTGAGATGCACTCCATCAAGGGCGGCATGGCCAACTGCCAGGCTGAGATGAAGAAAGCGGTGGACGCTGGTTACTGGAATCTGTTCCGGTTTAACCCCGCCAACAAAGCGGATGGCAAGAACCCCTTCACTTTGGACAGCAAGGCGCCTACTGCCAGCTACAAGGACTTCATCCTCAACGAGGCGAGATACTCTTCTCTGACCCGGTCCTTCCCGGATCGTGCGGAGGAACTCTTCGACAAGGCGGAGCAGACTTCTGTCGATCGCTACAACCACCTGTTGAAGCTCGCCGAGCTCTACAATATTGCCGACTAAGCGAATTCAAAAAAGCTCCGGATTTTCCGGAGCTTTTTTCTTTTTTTCGGTATTTCTTGACGGAAAGCACCGGAAGATGATACAATCAAAAAGAGGAGGCAAGTTGGAATGATGGAAAATGTTTTTATGTACTGTTTTGGTCCGGTTGCGATCGTAACGCTGTTTTATTTATTTTGGAATGTGCCCAAAAGCGGGATGCGGGCGTACGCCGATGAGATGCGCCGACGGAAATGGATGGGGCTTGTCCTTTTGCTGCTGGGGGCTGGTGCGGCGGCCGGTGTCGTTTATTTTCAGGATGCTTTGACTGAGACGGATTTTACCCGCTGTCTGATTTTGTTTGCCACCGCTGGGTTGGCCGGTTTAGTGGGATCGCTGATCGCACTTTTGGTGCCGGGAAATCAAAAAGGTCCGAAGAAATAAAAAAGGTTCCATACTTTTGTATGGAACCTTTTTTATTTCGGTATCAGCATTCGCTGACCGCCGGTATTTCCTTTTCTATTTCACCGTTACTTTGAGTAGAGGCGGCTTTCAAAAGCGCTTTATCTTTCCACTTTCCTTTCTTGTAGTAGAGCATTACCAAACCGGTACGTACCAGTATGGAAATTACCATGGAAACGAAAAGACCTTCCGCATTGTCCGGCTGGACCGCCAGAAAATAAGCGGCAGGAATCCGCACCACCATACTGGCCAGGGAAAAGAGCATAGGCACCATAGAGGAGCCGGCTCCCCGAAGTGCTCCCGAAAGAGCCTCGCCCAAGCCCATAAAGCAGTAAAAGAAAGCGATGATCCGGATACCGATCTCTCCGAGGCGCAACACCTCGGGGGCGTCGGTAAAAGCACGCATCAGCAAAATGCCAAAGAAGAAGAACAAAACGCCCAAAGACAATCCTACAGCCATAATGATGGTACCGGTAGCCCGGACGCCTTTTTTGACCCGATCGATCCGCCCGGCGCCCACGTTTTGCCCCACAAAGGTGGTAAGGGCCATACCCATACCCATCATAATGGTCATCGCGAAACCGTCTACTTTCATAATCAGGCTGTTGGCGGCGATAAAGTCGGAGCCGAAGCTGTTGGCAAAGCTTTGGATCACCATGGATCCCAGGGAGTTGGCCATCATCTGCAAACCCGCAGGGAGCCCCAGTTTGACAATCAGCTTTGCGGAAACACCGTCGATTTGAAGCTTCCGAAGGCTGAAAACCAATCCGTAAGCCGCCTTGTTGATCCGGATCCACGCACAGATACCGGAAACAAAGTGGGCGATGGTAGTAGCCCATGCGACACCAGCTACGCCCATATTGAAATTGATTACAAATACCAAATCCAAAACGATATTGATGATACTGGACAGGATCAGCAAAAGCATAGGCCAGCGGGAATCTCCTAATCCTCGGAGTACACCGCTACATAAATTATACAGAATGTTTCCCACTGTGCCGGCAAATACAATGGCCAAATAGGCAGTGGAATCGGCAATAATATTTTCAGGAGTGCCCAAAAACAGTAAGAGAGGTTTGCTGAAAAGAAGGCCGATCACCGTTACTACGACACCCATCAGCAAAGCAAGGGTAAACGCAGTGGAACCGGCGATGGATAACGCTTCTTTGTTTTTTGCGCCGAAGCATTGGGCGATCACGACCGAGGCACCGGCGGAAATACCCATATACAAAGCGTTGAACAGCATCATAATAGGGAAGCTGGCGCCGACGGCGGCAATAGCGTCGGATCCTACAAAGTTGCCTACAACAAGGGAATCCACCACGTTGTAAAGCTGCATAAAAAGGTTTCCGGCGACGATAGGAAGGGAGAATAAAAGCAATTTTCGAACGACATTGCCTTCGGTCAAGTCACCCTTGCGAACGGCATCATTGACAGGGGATGGCATAAGATCGACTCCTTTAAAATTGTTTGACTCGAAATCATATATTATATTACAAGTATAAAACAGTTTCCTTTCAATGTCAAGAATAAAAAGAAAGTTTCCTATCTGTTTTACACATAAAATATGTTTATTTCTTTTGATTTTACAGAAAATATCCAAAAGAAAGGAAACGGTTGAAAAGAAAGCAATTTTTTGATATAATATGGGAGCGAATATGTGCGCTTTTTTGAGAAAAGAAAACCCGCGGCGTCATCCGCCGCAGGCATGGCGCGCTTAATTGGATTCGAACCAACGGCCTGTCGCTTAGGAGGCGACCGCTCTATCCGACTGAGCTATAAGCGCTTACTGTTTTATTATACTATCTTAAAGCCAAAAAATCAAGCGAGCGAGGATACTATGAAAAGAAAAAGTTACCGATTATCGGATCAAACGGGTCACCGGCTTTCTCAAAATCCCGCTTTGGTGATTGTTGGAAGCTTTTTTTCCCTGATTTTGACGGGTGCCATTCTTTTGTCCCTTCCCTTTGCGGCCAAAGAAGGGACGGGAACGCCCTTTCTTTCCGCTCTTTTTACCGCCACCAGCGCCACATGCGTCACCGGCCTTTCGGTGTACGATATCTATACTCATTTTACCCTGTTTGGCCAGATTGTGATTATGGGTCTCATTCAGTTAGGGGACTGGGCTTGGTGACGTTGAGCACCTTTTTTTATACGATGATCGGAAAAAGGATGGGCCTTCGGACAGCCAATCTCGCCAGGGAATCGGTTACCGCGGACGATCGGACGGATGTCAAAAGGCTTTTGCGGACTATCGTGCTGCTTACCCTTTGCTTCGAAGGGGCAGGAGCGGCGCTGATGCTTCCTTATTTTCTGCCGGATTACGGCGGTTATGGCGTGTTTATGTCGGTGTTTTTTGCGGTTTCTTCCTATTGCAATGCGGGATTCGATCTTTTGGGCATCCTTTCTCCAGGCACCGGCATGGGGGCGATGTTTTACGCCGAAGGGCTCCATACGGTGATGTCTCTTTTGATTATTTGCGGCGGCTTGGGCTTTGTGGTGTGGCAGGATCTTTACGCTTACCGCAAGCGCAGGGCGCTATTGCTGCACACCAAAGTGGTGCTGTTTACCGCAGTGGTTCTCTATCGGACCGGGGATGCTCCTGATTATCTGGATGCCCTGTTCGAGACGGTTTCTGCTTTTTCCACCACCGGGCTTACTGTGGGAGTGATTGCCAATACCGGCGTATTGTCCCGGATCGTTTTGATCGCCGCTATGTTTTTGGGGCGGGTAGGGCCGATGGCGTTCGTGCTTTCCTTTACCATATCGGAAAAGCGAAGCCGCAAGGCTGCGCCTCTGGGACGTATTTGGGTAGGTTGACGCTTCTTTTTTGGATCAGACAACAAAGCGAATTCGCTTTTATATAGATCTTCCATTGTGAAAGGAGAGAAGCTTGTGGATTTCTTTAATCTGCTGACTTTGGTGGGCGGCCTTGCAATGTTCCTTTACGGCATGCATGTAATGGGTATGGCGTTGGAACAGCGGGCGGGAAACCAGATGAAAACCATTTTGGCAAACCTCACCTCCAGTACCTTAAAGGGATTTTTCTTAGGCCTCGGCGTGACCGCCGTGATCCAGTCCTCTTCAGCGACCACCGTTATGGTGGTAGGCTTCGTCAATTCCGGGGTTATGACCTTACGGCAGTCGATTGGCGTTATCATGGGCGCCAATATCGGAACCTCAGTGACCGCCTGGATCTTGAGCCTTGCGGGCATTGACGGAGAGAGCTTTTGGATCCAGATCTTAAAACCCTCTTCATTTACGCCGATTTTAGCTATGATTGGCGCCATCCTTTACCTTTTTATGAAGAATAACAAGAAAAAGGATGTGGGGCTGATTCTCTTAGGATTCGCCGTATTGATGTACGGTATGGATTCGATGTCCGCCGCCGTAGAGCCGCTTGCGGATATCCCCGAATTTACCCAGATTATGACTTTGTTCCAAAATCCCGTTTTGGGCGTGATCGTAGGCGCCGTACTGACGGCCATTATCCAGTCTTCTTCCGCGTCGGTGGGTATCTTACAGGCTCTTTCTATGACCGGAAGCGTAACGTATAACGCGGCGATCCCCATCATCATGGGGCAAAATATCGGAACCTGTATTACGGCGATCATCTCTTCGGTGGGCGCCACCAAAAACGCGAAGCGGGTGGCGCTGATCCATCTTTATTTCAATGTGATCGCCACAGTCGTCATTTTGACCCTTTATAGCATTGTAACGCTGCTGATTCCCATTCCGCTGACCCAAAGCAGCGCTTCTCCTTTGGGGATCGCGATTTTACATACCGCATTCAACGTGTTGGCGGTGATTTTGTGGGCGCCCTGCATCCGTTATCTGGAAAAGCTCGCCTATCTCTCGGTGCGGGATGGACAAAAGAACAAGGAAGAAGTGGAACTGCTGGATGAGCGTTTGTTGGTGACCCCCGCGGTAGCCATCGGGCGGTGTAAGACGGTCGCCAACACGATGGCGAAGGTAGCGGTGGAAGGATTAAAGCTCGCCTGTGCCCAAATTGAGCATTTCAATCCCAAATCCAGTGATGTGATCCGTTCCTCTGAGGAGGAAGTGGATATGTACGAGGACAAGCTGGGGACTTATTTGGTAAAGCTCAGCAGCTGTAGCATGTCCATGCAGGACAGTCACGAGGTATCCAAGCTTCTCCATATTATCGGAGATTTTGAACGGATCTCCGACTATTCCGTCAATATTCTCGCTTCGGTGGAGGAGATCTCCGACAAAAAGCTTGCTTTCTCCGAAGAGGCACAAAAGGAGCTCAAAGTGCTCACCAGTGCGGTTACCGAGATCTTAGATCTTTCCTATCAGGCGTTTTGCGCCGATGACCTGCAAACGGCGGCAATGGTGGAGCCGTTGGAGCAGGTGGTGGATTATCTGAAAAACCAGCTGAAAAACCGCCATATCGAGCGGCTGCAGCGCAATGAATGCACCATCGAGATGGGCTTTATCCTGTCGGATCTGTTAAATTATCTGGAGCGGACCTCGGACCATTGCTCCAACATTGCCGGATGTCTGATCGAGATCTCCAAAGACAGCCTTGGTATGCATGAATACCTTCAGGGCGTCAAATACAGCGGAGAAAAGGATTTTACCCAAACGTACGACATGTACCGGCAAAAATATGCGCTTTGATCACCAAAAACCCGCAAAGATCGCTTTGCGGGTTTTTCTAAAGCTTTTGGGAGGTGCAGTATGATCTATATTGTAGAAGACGATGAAAGTATCCGGGACATGGAAATATACGCTTTAAAAAGCGCCGGTTATTCGGCGGTGGGCTTTGAAGACGGAAAGACCTTTTTAGAGGCGCTGGAACAGCGTCTTCCCCGGTTGGTCCTTTTGGACATTATGCTTCCGGGAGAGGACGGCCTTTCCCTTTTGAAAACGATACGTCTGGATCACCGGACCCGGTCCCTTCCGGTAATCATGGTGACGGCGAAGGACACCGAACTGGATATGGTTCGGGGGTTGGATGGGGGAGCTGATGACTATATCACGAAGCCTTTCGGCATTATGGAGCTTCTCTCCCGGGTAAAGGCGCTGCTGCGCCGCACAGAAAAAGAGCCGGAGCGTGTGCTTTCTTTTCGGGAGATCTGTCTCAACGACGATACCCACACAGTGACAGCGAATGGTACAGAATGTATATTAACCTATAAAGAATACGTTTTGTTAAAGTATTTAATGGAAAATCCGGGTATGGTGCTATCGCGGGACCGGATCATGGACCGGGTTTGGGAAACCGATTTTGAAGGAGAAAGCCGAACGGTGGATATGCATATTAAACCTCTTCGGAAAAAACTGGGGAATGCGGGAAAATATATCCAAACCGTCCGAAATGTGGGATATAAGATCGGGGAAGTCAATGAAACAAAGCATTAAAAGACGGCTGCTGGCGGTGGGATGGATCTCCGCCGGACTGACGGTGATCCTTACGGTCATCGTTTTGTACGCCGCATTTGAAAAACAGGTATGGGCGGATCTTCGGCGGGATACCGAACTGATCTGCGCTTTATATGAGGAAATGGGGGAGGACGCCTTTCCCCAGGCTGTGAAAGAAAATTTCCGGGTGACTTTGATTTCTCCGGAGGGAACGGTGCTGTTTGAAAGCGATTTGGACGCAAAGGAGATGGAAAACCATCTTTCCCGGCCGGAGATCCAGGACGCGCTCGCTTACGGGAAGGGAGAGGACCGAAGGGTTTCGGAAAGCATTTCGGTTTCCACCTATTACTGCGCCCAAATGGTAAAAGACGGAAAGGTCCTTCGGCTGGCGTCGTCGGCAAAAACGGTTTTTTGGTTTTTCCTCGAAGCGCTGGTCCCGGTGGCTTTGGTGGGGGTATTGGTCTTTTTACTTGCGGCGCTGGTGGCGTCTATACTGACGCGAAAGCTGGTGGCGCCGATTGAGGAACTGGCCAAGGACAGCCATGTGGGAGAAAACAAAGCGCCGTATCCGGAGCTTGTCCCCTTTGTAGAAGCTTTGCGCTTCCAGCAGGAAAAGAAAGAGGAAAACGCGCGGATGCGCCAGGAATTTACCGCCAATGTGACCCATGAGCTGAAAACACCTCTGACATCCATCTCCGGGTATGCGGAGATGATCCAAAACGGCATGGCAGAAGGGGAGACGGGAAGAGCTTTTGCCGGAAAGATCCAAAAAGAAGCGCGCCGGCTGTTGACCCTGATTGGGGACATTATACGGCTTTCCCAGCTGGATTCAGGGACATTCAGCGGGACGTTTGTCTCGGTTTCCCTTTTGGAGACCGCCTGTTTGGTGGTGGAAAGACTGACCTTTTTTGCGAAGCAAAGAGAGGTTACCCTTTCGGTATCCGGCGAGGAGGGATGTATTCTCGGCGACCGGGAGATGCTTTCGGAATTGATCGCCAACCTGGTGGAAAACGGGGTTCGGTACAACCGTCCGGGGGGACGGGTCGATGTCCTGGTGTCCTGTAAAAACCAAAAGGTGATCCTTACCGTTTCCGATACCGGTATCGGGATATCCAAAGTCCATTTCGACCGGATCTTTGAGCGGTTTTACCGGGTGGACAAAAGCCGGAGCAAGGAAACCGGCGGTACCGGACTGGGGCTTGCCATTGTAAAGCACATCGCCCTCAGCCATAACGGGGAAATTGCTTTGGAGAGCGAAGAAGGAAAGGGGACCAGTATTTCCGTTTCCTTTCCTGCATGCTCCTGACTATGAAGGGAAGAAAACAGATGCGCGTTTTACGGTATACCGTGCCCAAAGAAGCCGACGGATGGAAATTGGAATCCTTTTTGCGAAAACAGGGCTACTCCCGGAGACTGATCATTGATTTGAAAAAGGGGAACCTTGCGGTGAACGGAAATCACCGCCGTATGGTGGATCCCGTGTTCGCCGGAGACGAAATATGGGTACAGCTGGAAACAGAAGGCCATTCCGGCGTTGTGCCCAACGAAAGGTTAAAGGTCCCGGTGGTGGCGGAAACCGAGGATTTTGTGGTATACGACAAGCCGGCGGGAATGGCGGTGCATCCCTCTTTTTTGTATCACGACGATACTTTAGCCAACGCTTTTGCCGCCCGGTATCCCGGCGCGGTCTTTCGTCCCCTTAACCGGCTTGACCGGGACACCACCGGGCTGTGTCTGGCGGCGAAAAACGTGCTGGCAGCAGGGCTTTTGAAGCAGACGGTGGAAAAACGGTATTACGCCGTCGTGGAAGGGATACTCCCAAACGATCAGGGGACCATCGACGCGCCGCTGGTACGGGCGCCGGGCTCTGTCATCTGCCGATGCGTCGGGGAAGGAGGAAAACGGGCGGTGACCCATTATCGGGTATTGGCGCGCCTTTTTCGTCATACATTGGTGGAGGTGACGCTGGAGACCGGGCGCACGCACCAGATCAGAGTCCATTTTTCCTATCTGGGCTTCCCGTTAGCGGGGGACACTCTGTACGGAGGCCATGCCGGTGAGATCGCCCGCCAGGCGCTGCATTGCGGAAAGCTTTGGCTTTCGGATCCTCAGACAGGGGAGCGTCTTTCCTTAGTCTCTCCTTTCCCCGAGGATATGCAAAGGCTCCTTGGATAGAAAAACGCCTTTTTTCCCGAAAGAAAGGGAGAAAAACGGAAAATATCTCCTCCTCTTTGTTGAAAAGAGGGCCTTTTTGTGCTATACTAACTAAGTTATAATGGTATTTTAGCGTCATAATAGAAAGAGAAAGGGTATGATAGCTATGGCGAGACAGAGAATCGCTTTGATCTTCGGCGGCGAAGAAAATCATGAGCGGTCCTGCGCCGCGGCGCGAGAGATAATCTCCTTTTTGCCTTCTGAATTTTATGAGGTGGTTTTGATCGGTGTGACCAAGAAGGGGAAGCCTTTGTTTTTCCCCGGTGATCCCGGAGATGTGAAGGAAGATGTCTGGGATAGGCACCCCGATGGCTGCGCATGTGTTTTCAGCGCTGATAACACCAAGCGGGGGATCTATAAGCTCCTTCCCGACGGCACCGCTTCTTTTTTGCCCATTGACTGCGCCATTCCGGTGCTGTATACCAAAAATGGGACCGAGGGAGTGCTTCAGGGCCTTTTGGACGCAGGGCGGATCCCTTATACGGGGAGCAACCTTTCGGCAGTCAACCGCTCCTCTGACCGTTTTATTTTAAAATCCATTTTGACGGCTTCCGGCCTTTCGGTGTCGGATGCGGCAGTCTTTTCCCGGTGTGACCGGTCCAAGGTCAAAGAGATGGTTCGGGAGATCGAAGAACGGTTTTCCTATCCCCTTCAGGTCTCTCCCTCCCGTCCCAGACGGATGGAAGGCTTACTGTTTGTCCAAAACGGCGAGGAGCTGGAAAATGCTTTGAAAAAGGCGTTTGTCTATGACAGTCGGGTCATAGTGGAGCCCCTTCAGGGCGGCGTGATCGTCCGCTGCTCGGTTTTGGGCGGGGAAAAGGCGGAGGCGTCGCCTCTCGCTTTGCTCAATGAAGACCACTCTATTTCCTTAAACGCTTTGCCCTGCAGCCAGGAGGACGCCTATCGCGCCAGGGAGATCGCCCTCAATGCGTTTTCCCTTTTGGATTGCCGGGGAGCAGCGCTGGTGACCCTCTTGATGCTGGCAAACGGCGAGATCGTAATCAAAGAGGTAGAGCCTTGCCCGGACTTTATGGCGGAAAGCGATGTGTATACCCTTTGGGAATCGGTAGGCATCACCGGCGAAGATATTTTCGACCGAATGATCGCTTTGGCGATGGAGCGGGCGGAAATGCAAGAATAACTGGTGCCAGGAAAGGAAATCTATGAATCAGAATGTTTCGATCCGGATCAAGGGGATCTACGATACCGGCGAGGATAAAAGTGAAGTGGAGCTGTTTACCGGCGGAAGGATGTGCAAAAAGGGCGGAAAAATTTTTATCACCTACGAGGAAAGCGAAACCACCGGCTTTGAAGGCTGCACCACCACGTTAAAGATCGATGATGGCTGTGTGACGATGATCCGAAAAGGGGAAAGTACCGCGCATCTGGTGTTAAAACAGGGGATCCGAAACATTGGACGGTATCGCTTTTTTGGAAACATGATGGATATCGGCGTGTTTACCGATGATCTGTCCTCCGACTTTAACGAGGATGGCGGGACGCTTCATCTTCGGTATACCCTGGATATGAACACCTCGCTTCTCAGTGAAAACGAGCTGTTTTTGGACGTAAAGCCCATAGACGGAAAAGGAAAGGATGAATGTCATGCGTAATCCGGTGGCGGAAGGAAAAAAAGAATGTGAAAAGCTGCTTGTTGCCGCGGTAAAACGCTGTATGGAGGAAGGCCTTTTGGAAAAAGGGGAGATCCCTCCTTTTACCGTAGAGATCCCCGCCGACAGTGCCCACGGGGATTTTGCCGCCAATATTGCTATGGTATCGGCGCGTACCTTTAAAAAAGCGCCCAAGGTGATTGCTCAACAAATTGTATCTAAATTAGAGCTCGCGGGCACCGACTTTTCCTCGGTAGAGGTGGCGGGTCCCGGATTTATCAACTTTACTTTGGGCTCACGCTGGTTTTCCGATGTATTGGATACCGTAAAAACCGAAGGCGAAAATTACGGCAAAACCGCCTATGGCGAGGGCAAACGGATCTTAGTGGAATTTGTTTCCGCCAATCCCACCGGACCGATGCACATCGGAAACGCGCGAGGCGGCGCCATTGGCGATACGCTGGCGTCGGTTTTGGAATGGAGCGGGCACTATGTAGAGCGGGAGTTTTACATCAACGACGCCGGAAACCAGATCAACAAATTTGCCGTTTCTTTGGACGCCCGGTACCGCCAGCTTTACGACGATACGGTAGAGATGCCCGAGGACGCTTATCTCGGCGCGGATATTATAGAGCACGCCAAAAATTTTGCCGCCCTTTACGGGGACAGCTTTTTAACGAAACCGGAGGAGGAGCGGAAAAACGCGCTGGTGGAATTTGCCCTGCCCAAAAATATCCAGGGATTGAAAGACGACCTTTTGCGGTACCGCATCTCTTACGATAACTGGTTTAAAGAGTCCTCCCTTCACGAGAGCGGAGAGGCGAGAAAGATGGTGGACCTTTTAACCGAAAAGGGGTACACCTATGAGAGCGAAGGTGCGGTTTGGTTTAAAGCCACCGAATTCGGCGCGGACAAGGACTTTGTGCTGGTGCGCTCCAACGGATTCTTGACCTATGTGGTGCCGGATATCGCTTACCATTACAACAAGCTGGTGACCAGAGGCTTCGATAAGGCCATCGACGTGTTAGGCGCCGACCACCATGGCTATGTGCCCAGGTTGAAGGCGGCCTTGCAGGCGCTGGGGATCGATCCCGACCGGTTGGATGTGGTGCTGATGCAGATGGTGCGCTTAGTTAGAAACGGAGAGACGGTGAAGCTGTCCAAGCGTTCCGGAAAGGCGATCACCCTGGTGACCCTTTTGGACGAAGTTCCCATCGACGCCGCCCGGTTTTACTTTAACTTACGGGAAGCCAATTCCCAGTTTGACTTCGACTTGGATCTCGCGGTGGAACAATCCAGCCAAAACCCGGTGTACTATGTGCAGTACGCCCACGCCCGGATTTGTTCTTTGTTCTCCCGGATTCGGGAGGAAGGGGTCGTTTATAAGGGCGAAGGCAACGCCGCGCGTCTCACCGCGCCGGAAGAGTTGGCGCTGATTCGCCATATCGCTAGGTTCCCTCAGGAGATCGTGGACGCCGCCAACCATTACGATCCGGCGCGGATGACGAGATACGCTACCGAGCTTGCGACACTGTTCCATAAATTCTATAACGCCTGCAAGGTGATGATCCCCACGGACGAGGAACTGACCGGGGCGAGACTGTACCTTTGCGACAGTGTCAGAAGGGTATTGAAAAATGTGCTGGCGTTATTAAAGATCGACGCCCCCGAGAAGATGTAAAGGAGAAGGACATGAAATTAGGTATGGTAGGGCTTCCCAATGTAGGGAAAAGCACTCTGTTCAACGCGTTGACCAATGCGGGAGCGGAATCGGCAAACTACCCGTTTTGCACTATAGAGCCCAATGTGGGCGTGGTTTCGGTTCCCGACGAGCGGTTAGACGTGCTGGCGAAAATGTACGAGCCCAAGAAGTTTACCCCGGCGGTTTTGGAGTTTGTGGACATTGCGGGTCTGGTCAAAGGGGCGTCCAAGGGAGAGGGTCTGGGAAATAAGTTTCTTTCCAACATCCGTGAGGTGGACGCCATCGTCCACGTGGTGCGCTGCTTCGAGGATCCGGACGTGGTCCATGTAGACGGTTCGGTGGGCGCGTTAAGGGATATTGAGACCATCAATTTGGAGCTCATTTTCGCCGACATGGAGATTTTGGAGCGGAAGATCACAAAAACCCAGAAAATGGCCAAGGCGGATAAAAAATATAACGGCGAGGTGGCGTTTTTAGAGCGGCTCATGGCTCATCTCGAGGAAGGCAAATCGGCGAGAAGCTTCCCCTTTACCGAAGATGAAATCGCCATGATCCGGGACACCCCCCTTCTTTCCAATAAGCCGGTGATTTATGCCGCCAACCTTTCGGAGGAGGATTTCATCGAAGGGTACGAAAATAACCCCAACTACCAGCAGGTGAAGGCACTGGCGGAGGAAGAAAAGAGCGCGGTGCTTCCTATCTGCGCCAAGATCGAAGAAGAGATCGCCGATATGACCGAAGAGGAAAAACGGGAGTTTTTATCCGACCTCCATTTGACCGAAAGCGGTCTCAACCGGATTATAAAAGAAGGATACAGCCTTTTGGGGCTCATCTCTTTCCTGACGGCGGGGTCTGACGAAGTTCGCGCCTGGACCATCGTGAAGGGCACCAAAGCGCCCCAAGCGGCGGGTAAGATCCACACCGACTTTGAGCGGGGCTTTATCCGCGCCGAGGTGGTGGCGTTTTCCGATCTTACTGCCTGTGGCAGTATGACGGCGGCTAAAGAAAAGGGACTGGTTCGTTTGGAAGGAAAAGAATATGTGATGAAAGACGGAGACATTGTTTTGTTCCGGTTTAACGTATAAAAAAGATCCTGCCTTTTGGCAGGATCTTTTTTTATTTACAGACGGGAAAGAGCGTCTTCTAAGAGGGAGGAAAGGACTTTCGGGTTTCCTTTTCCCCCGCTTTTTTTCATCAAGCTCCCCATAAGGGCTTTTACGGCGTTGGTTTTTCCACTCTGATAATCAGAGACCATTTTCGGATTTTCTTGGATGGTTTCCAAGACGAAAGGTAAAAGCAACTCGGGATCGCTGATTTGGGTAAGACCTCGTTTTTGGACAATGTCCTCGGGGCGCTCTTTGGTTTCGAAACATTCCCGAAGGACTTTTTTGGCGGCGCTGCTGCTGAGGATTTCCTTTCCTTCCATATTGGCAATGGCCGCAAGATCGGTGGGGGGAACGGGAATCTTTCCCGTTTCCGGCAAAAGCCGAAACACCTCGGACAGCATCAGGTTGGAAAGAATTTTCGGGTAGGCGCAGTCTTTCAAAGCGGTTTCAAAATAATCGGCAATCTCCTTTTCCTCTAACAGCTGCTCGCAGTCGTAGGCGGGAAGGCCGTATTTTTCGATCCAGGACGCTTTGCGTTCATCGGGGAGGGTGGGGATAGACGCTTCAATCTCTCGAAGGAAGGCGTCGTCATTCTCAATGGGGGGGAGGTCCGGATCGGGGAAGTAGCGATAGTCGTCGGCGTTTTCCTTCCCCCGCATGGAAAAGGTTTTACCGGTTTGCCGGTCAAAACGGCGGGTCTCCTGAACAATGGATTCTCCCGCCTCTAAGGCGGCGACCTGGCGCTGGTACTCGTAGGAAATGGCTTTGCTGATAAATTGGAAGGAGTTTAGGTTTTTCATCTCCGTCCGGGTTCCAAAGGCGGTTTCCCCTTTCTTCCGCACCGAGAGGTTAACGTCACAGCGAAACGCGCCTTCGTTCATTTTACACTCCGAGATGCCGGTGTACCGGATCACCGACCGAAGCTTTCGAAGATAGGCGTCCGCTTCTTTTTCCGACCGCATATCCGGCTCGGAAACAATCTCGATCAGCGGCACGCCGCACCGGTTACAGTCGATAAAGGTCCCTTTTTGGGGATCATGAACCAGTTTTCCCGCGTCCTCCTCGATATGGATTCGTGTAATACCAATGCGCTTCGGCCCGTTTTCGGTCTCAATGGTGAGATATCCATTTTCGCACAGGGGAAGGTCGTACTGGGAGATCTGGTAGGCTTTGGGGAGATCGGGATAAAAGTAGTTTTTCCGGTCCTGTTTGGAATAGGAAGCGATGGTACAGTTGGTGGCAATGCCCGCTTTAATCGCGTATTCTATCACTTTTTGGTTCAATACCGGCAAGATTCCCGGAAATCCCATGCAGACGGGACAGCAGTGGGTGTTGGGCTCGTCGCCGTAGCTCACCGCACAGCCGCAGAAAATTTTGGTGGCGGTATTCAGTTCCACGTGAACCTCTAATCCCAAAACCATCTCATAATCCGAAAGCATCGTCGCTTCCTCCTTTCTGTGTTTTTTCTAAAGCCGCCGCAGCCCGGTAGAGGGTGGGCTCCGAGAAGAAATCTCCCATCAAATGAAGACCGATGGGCAGTCCGTTTTGATCCTTGCCGCAGGGCATAGACAAAGCGGGGATCCCGGCGATATTGACTGGGACGGTGTAAATGTCTCCCAGATACATTTCCATAGGATCCGAAGTCTTTTCTCCGATCCTGTACGCGGTGGTGGGCGCTACGGGAGAAAGTATGACGTCGCATTGTTCAAAAATTTTCTGGTAATCCGAAGCGAGAAGGGAGCGCACCTGTAGCGCTTTTTTGTAGTAGGCGTCGTAGTAGCCTGAAGAAAGGGCAAAGGTACCTAACATGATCCTTCTTTTGACTTCAGCGCCGAAGCCTTCGCTTCGGGTCTTCTTATAAAGACTGTCCATATCGGAATAGTTTTCGCTTCGATAACCGTAGCGGATGCCGTCAAAACGAGCCAGGTTGGAGGATGCTTCCGCGCTGGACAGCACATAGTAGGCGGGAAGGGCGAGGGAGAGAGAAGGAAAGGAGACCTCTTCCACCTTCGCGCCCAACGATTCCAGCGTTTTCGCGGCGGAAAAAACGGCTTCTTTGACCTTTTGGTTTAGCCCCTCGCCGAAAAACTCTCTGGGAAGGGCGATGCGAAGACCTTCCACCCCTTTACCGATATCCTTGGAAAAGTCATCGTAGTCTCTGGAAAGGGAGGTGGCGTCTTTGGGATCATGTCCCGCCAAGGCGTTGAGCAAGAAAGCAGAGTCCGATACATTTCGGCTCAAAGGTCCGATCTGATCCAAAGAGGAGGCGAAAGCCACAAGACCGTAGCGGGATACCGTTCCGTAGGTGGGCTTGACGCCGACCACACCGCAAAAGGCGGCAGGCTGGCGAATGGAACCGCCGGTATCGGACCCTAAGGTCAAGGGCGCCTCCAAAGCGGCGACAGCCGCCGCGGAACCGCCGGAGCTTCCTCCGGGGACACGATCGGGAGATACGGGGTTTTTGGTGACCTTAAAGTAGGAGTTTTCGGTGGTAGAGCCCATGGCAAATTCATCCATGTTGAGCTTTCCCAATATCACCATGTCCAAACGCCGGAGCCGCTCGATCACGGTGGCGTCGTAGGGCGGGACAAAATGCTCTAACATCCTGGACGCGCAGGTGGTTTTTAACCCCTTGGTGCAGATGTTGTCCTTGACTCCAATAGGGATCCCGGCGTAAGGGGAGAGGGCTTCTCCCGCCGCCCGCCTTTGGTCTACCTCTTCGGCTTTGTCCATAGCGCCTTTCGCGTCTACGGTGAGATAGGCGGAGACGGAAGGCTCTTTTTCTTCGATTTGTTTGAGATAACACTGTGTGACCTCCAACGCGGAGACCTTTTTTTCGCTTAGCGCCCGGCTGAGATCGCAAGCGCTCATAGAAAGAATATCCATACGCTCCTCCTATTCAAACGTGTCCGGAACCAGAATAAACTGGTCATTTCGGGCAGCGGCATTTTTTAACAGTTCCTCCCGGTCAAAGGAAGGGATGACCTCGTCTTTTCGGAACACGTTCTTCAAAGAGAGGGCATAGGCCGAAGCCGGAACGCCGTCGGTGGGAGCGGCGTTTAACTGGTCGGCAAAATCAATAATTGCCGCCATTTCCTTTTCCAATTTGGGCAAAGCGTCTTTTGAAAATTCTAACTTTGCTAAATTTGCTACAGCGAGGACGTCGATGGTTTCCTTTTTCTTGCTCCGCGGGGAAGCGCTGTTTCCGAAAAGGGCTTCTTCCGTCCACCCCAAAGCCTCTAACTGCTTTTTATCTACAAAATCCGGCGCGCCGGTTAACGGACAGGACGCGTCTTTGGTTTTGGGGAAGGCGATTACATCCCGAAGGGAATCCGCTTTGGCTAACAGCATCACGAACCGGTCCAAGCCGAAGGCAAACCCGCCGTGGGGAGGTACGCCGTAACGGAAGGCGTCGATCAAAAAGCCAAACCGTTCTTGAATCTCTTCCTTGGAAAAGCCCAGCGCCTCAAACATCAGGGACTGTACCGCCTTATCGTGGATCCTGATACTTCCGCTCCCTAACTCTACGCCGTTTAATACCACGTCGTAAGCCTGAGCCCTTACCTTTTCCGGATGGGTCAAAAGATAGGGCACATCCTCGGGGTAGGGCATAGTAAAGGGATGGTGGGAAGCGACGTACCGCTTTTCCTCTTCCGAGTATTCAAATTGAGGAAAGTCGGTTACGAAAAGGAAAACGTCCTTTGTTTCGTCCCGAAGGGAGAACAGCTCCGCCAGATCCAGCCGCAGTCCGCCAAGCGTCCGGCGAACGGTAGAAAGCTTATCGGCGCAAAAGAGGATAAAATCGCCGTTTTCTGCTTTCGCGGTTTGAAGAATCGCTTTCATCTCTTCTTCGGTAAAGTATTTCGTCAAAATGGAGTATAAAGAGCCGTCCTCTTTCACCGCGATCCAAGCCATTCCTTTGGCGCCGTAATGAAGAGCTTTTTTCGTCAGATCTTCTATGGTGCTTCGGGTCATGGACGCGCCGCCCTTTACGGTAAGAGCACGCACGACACCCCCTTGCTCCACCGCTTTTCGGAAAACCGAAAAGCTGCTTTTTTTCGCGATTTCCGTCAAATCCACGATAGGGAGTTCGAAGCGAAGATCCGGTTTATCACTTCCGTAGCGATCCATGGCCTCTTGCCAGGTGATTCGCGAAAAGGGAGCGGGATCCACCCCTCGCACGCCGCGGTAAATATAGGAAAATAACTGTTCCAGATGCGCAAAGATGTCTTCTTGCTCCACAAAGGACATTTCCATATCCACTTGGGTAAATTCCGGCTGACGGTCTGCCCGAAGGTCTTCGTCCCGGAAACACCGGGCGATCTGGTAATACCGGTCGATTCCGCCCACCATCAAAAGCTGCTTAAAGATCTGGGGGGATTGGGGAAGGGCGTAAAAGCTTCCTTTGTGGATACGGGAGGGAACCAGGTAGTCTCTGGCGCCTTCGGGAGTGGATTTGGTGAGCATGGGC
Organism: uncultured Clostridia bacterium; assembly: GCA_944385915.1. Classification (GTDB taxonomy): domain Bacteria; phylum Bacillota; class Clostridia; order Oscillospirales; family Ruminococcaceae; genus CALXGT01. The sequence continues at coordinate 33,856 of CALWZB010000009.1, forward strand.
GTTTCTACCGCCAAAAAGCCATGGTCATCCAGGTAATCCTGGGCGAGCTTTTGGATTTTATGGCGAAGCTTTAAGTTATCCAAAAGCTTTTTCCGCCGCAGATCCAGCACCCGGTATTTGAGCCGGAGCTCTTCTCGTACCTTTTCACCGTCTTCGGGGGAAAAGGGGATGGGATCCGACTGGGAAAAAACGGTGAGGGAAGAGGCTTTCAGCTCGATGGTCCCGGTGGGGAGCTTGGGGTTATAGGTGTCCTCCTCCCGCTTTTTAAGGGATCCGGTGACCGAGATCACCGATTCCAACCGAATTTTTTCTATGAGTTCAAAGCACTCCCCGCTGACGGCGCCGGCGTCAAATACTGTTTGCAGCGTTCCTTCCCTGTCTCTGAGGTCAATAAAAATAACGCCGCCCATATCCCGTTTATTCTGGACCCACCCGCAAACTGTCTGGATCGTTCCCAGGTCCTTTTCTGTTAAAGCGCCGCAATAGGCCGTTCGTTTCATCTTACCCATCCTTTCCGTAAAAATAAAAACAAAAAACCTTCGTCCCTTAGGGACGAAGGTCAACTCCGTGGTACCACCCAAATTCAGCATAACGCTCTTTTCCGGATACAAGCATATCCTCTCGCGGTAACGGGCGAACCCGGCTGAGCCTACTATCGGTTCGGTCAGCGACTCCGGGATGTTCTTCCTCTTGACGTCCGTACCGCATTCCCACCGTCAGCGGCTCTCTGTGACTACCGGTCAAGGCTACTCTTCCCATCAAGGTCTTTCAGAATGGATTTATTGTACTAAATCAACAAAGAGTTGTCAAGAAAAGTTTTCTCCAACAGTTTTTCTTGTTTTTTCTTACAGATTATGCAAGCCGCACAAAGCTTCCCATAAGGCTCCTTTCCCCGCGAAGGAAAGCAACGACGCCTATCTCAGACGAAACATCTACGGAGAATACCGGGAAGCGGGGTGTATCTTTGCCGATTACCGGCTGGACACGGAGGAAAGCCGGAAGCTGATCCTTTACGGGCACAATATGAACGACGGGAGTATGTTCGGAGAGTTTTCGAAATTTCTGGACGAGGATTTTCTAAAAAGCCATCCCACCTTTTCCTACCTGACGCCAAACGCCGTCTGTGAGTGCGAGATCTTCGCGGTTTACCGGGCGCTTGTGGATTTTCCTTATGTGCAGTGGGATTTCGAAAGCGAAGAGGCGTTTTGCCTTGTATGGATATGGTCAGGGGGAAATCCTATTTTTCCCTGGATGTGGATGTCAAAGAAGGGGAGCGGATCCTTACCCTTTCTACCTGCGACTATTATTTGGACCCCGATGACGGAAGACTGGTGATCCAGGCGGTCATGCGGCCGGCAGAGGAAACAGAATAAAAAACCGGACGGAAATTTCCGTCCGGTTTTTGCGTTTGCAAGGGTATTACACCGAAAGTTTAGCCAAAGACTGCTCGATATCGGAAAGGATATCATCAATATCCTCGATCCCTACCGAAAGCCGGATCAAATCGGCGGACACGCCGGCAGCTAACAGCTCTTCATCGTTCATCTGCCGGTGGGTGGTGCTGGCGGGATGGAGGCAGCAGGTTTTGGCATCGGCGACATGGGTCACGATCGACGCCACCTTTAAGTTTTTCATAAACTCCGCCGCCGCTTCTCTTCCGCCTTTGACGCCGAAAGAAACCACGCCGCAGGAACCGTCTTTCAAATATTTCTGTGCCAGGGCATAATCGGGGCTGTCGGGAAGCTCACAGAAGTTGACCCAGGCGATCTTGGGATGGTTTTTCAGATACAGCGCTACCGCTTTGGCGTTTTCGCAATGCCGTTTCATCCGAAGATGAAGGCTTTCCAGCCCCAAATTGAGCAAAAAGGCGCTTTGGGGCGATTGGACCGAGCCAAAGTCCCGCATCAGCTGAGCGGTCGCCTTGGTAATATAGGCGCCCCCCAATCCAAACCGTTCGGTGTAGGTGATACCGTGGTAGCTTTCATCAGGAGTGGTGAGCCCCGGGAACTTGTCCGGGTATTTGGTCCAGTCAAATTTTCCGCTGTCTACGATACAGCCTCCGATGGCGGAAGCGTGGCCGTCCATATATTTGGTGGTGGAGTGGGTGACGATATCGGCGCCCCATTCAAAAGGCCGGCAGTTGATGGGCGTCGCGAAGGTGTTGTCGACGATGAGGGGAACGCCATGGGCATGCGCCGCGTTGGCAAACCGCTCGATATCGAAGACGATCAGCGCCGGATTGGCGATGGTTTCGCCGAATACCGCCTTGGTATTTTCCCGGAAGGCGGCGTTTAACTCCTCGTCGGAGCAGCGGGGATCCACAAAGGTAAATTCGATCCCCATCCGTTTCATAGTGACGGCGAACAGGTTAAAAGTGCCGCCGTAAATGGTGGACGCCGCTACCACATGGTCGCCGCAGGAGCAGATGTTGAAGATGGCGTAGAAATTGGCCGCCTGACCGGAGGATGTAAGCATAGCGGCGGTTCCGCCCTCCAACTCGGCGATTTTTTTGGCCACCGTATCGCAGGTGGGGTTTTGCAGGCGGCTATAGAAATAACCGTCGGCCTCCAGATCGAACAGCTTCCCCATGGCTTCGCCGGTGTCGTACTTGAAGGTGGTGCTTTGGATAATGGGGATCTGACGGGGTTCCCCGTTTTTGGGGCTGTAGCCCCCCTGGACACAAATGGTATCTTGTTTCATTTTACTTCCCTCGCAAACTGTATTAAAATAAAAATTATATCGCTCTCGATTCTCCTACAAAGAACAGCGCTACCGTTCCGGGGCCGGAGTGGGCGCCGATGACAGGACCCACATCGCCGATGACGATGTTGTGGATGCCAAACCGCCGTTTCACCAGGTCCGCCACATATTTGGCGTCGTCGTAACAGTCTCCATGGGAGATATATACGACGTCGTTTTTCTCTTTGACAAACTGTTCCGCCATTTTATCCACTAACCAGTTTAGAGACGCTTTCCGCCCGCGGGTTTTCCCTACGTTAATAAGGCGCCCTTCGTCGTCTACATGGAGCAGAGGCTTAATTCCCAAAGCGGAACCTAAAATGGCGGTCATTTTGGAGACGCGCCCGCCCCGATGAAGATGGAACAGGTCGTCTACCGTAAAGTTATGGCAGAAAGTCAGCTTTTCTTTCTCGATTTGATCTGCGACCTCCTCTAAGCCTTTTCCCTGCTGCTTTAGCGTCACCGCCCGGTTAAGGAGAAGACCTTGTCCCATAGAGGCGCACTTGGAGTCGATGACCCGAATGGTCCGATCGGGGTATTGGGATAGAAGCTCTTTGGCCGCAATGGTACAGGACTGATAGGTGCCGCTTAAAGCGGAGGAAAAGGAGATATGCAAAATATCATATCCTTTTTTTAAAAGCGCTTCAAAAGCCAGACGGGCTTTTTCCACAGTCACCTGGGAGGTCTTCGGGAGCGCACCGCCCCGGAGGATCCGGTAAAATTCTTTAATGGGAATGGCGTTTTCCTCGGTACAGTCATATTCCTTCCCGTCCAAGAGAAGGGTCAGCCCCAAAGTGTGGATCCCATGCTCGGTATAGTATCGAAAATCCATATCGCTGGTGGTTTCGGTGGAAAGAATATATTGGCGCAGTTCCATAAAAAGCCCCCTTTACCTTATTGTTCCTTTTTTATTATACTCGATTCTTTTCCAATACGCAAGAAAAAGCCGCCTTTGGGTCCGTTTTTTTCGGTTTTCCAGCAAAAGGGAAGAAAAAAAGACGTCCACGGTGGCAGGTGGAATAAAATATGGATGAAATACCCATAATGAAGAAAACAATTTTGGTAAAAGATACAAAAATCTCTTTTTTGGGAAAAAAGGCTTGATTTTTCATAAAAATAGGATAAAATAGATACTGTTAGCACTCCAAGATTATGAGTGCTAACGACAAAACGAAAGCAATAAACTGAATATAAGGAGGAAATCGTTATGAAAATCAGACCCTTGGGCGACAGAGTGGTCATTAAGATGGTAGAAGCGGAAGAGACCACCAAAAGCGGAATCATTTTGGCGGCTTCGGCGAAAGAAAAACCCTCGGTTGCGGAGGTTGTTGCCGTAGGAAAAGGCGGACTGGTAGACGGCAAAGAGGTCACCATGGAGCTGAAGGTAGGCGACAAGGTACTGATCAGCAAATATGCCGGTACCGAAGTGAAGCTGGACGGAGAAGAGTACACCATCCTTCGCCAGGGCGACGTTTTGGCGGTTGTTGAATAAAAAATCGAATCGTTACGGGAGGAATCATTATGGCCAAACAGATTATTTACGGCGAGGAAGCCAGAAAAGCATTACAGATCGGTATCGATAAGCTTGCGGATACCGTAAAAATTACATTGGGACCCAAGGGAAGAAACGTGGTTTTGGATAAGAAATTCGGCTCTCCCCTCATCACCAACGACGGTGTGACCATCGCCAAAGAAATCGAGCTTGAGGATGCTTTTGAGAACATGGGCGCTCAGCTTGTAAAAGAAGTCGCAACTAAGACCAACGACGCGGCGGGCGACGGAACCACGACGGCGACCCTTTTGGCTCAGGCTCTGGTTCGGGAAGGCATGAAGAATGTTGCCGCCGGTGCCAATCCTATGGTGGTCAAGAGAGGAATGCAAAAAGCGGTAGATGAGGCGGTCAAAGCCATCATCAAAAACTCCAAGAAGGTTTCCGGCTCTGAGGATATCGCCAGAGTCGCCACTGTTTCCGCGGATAATGAAGTGATCGGTAAGCTGATCGCCGAGGCGATGGAAAAGGTTTCCGCTGATGGAGTTATCACCATCGAGGAATCCAAGACCGCCGAGACCTACAGCGAAGTGGTAGAAGGTATGCAGTTCGATCGGGGCTACATCTCTCCTTATATGGTGACCGATACCGATAAGATGGAAGCGGTTATGGATGACGCGTTGATTTTGATCACCGACAAGAAGATCAGCAACATCCAGGAACTTTTGCCTCTGTTGGAACAGATCGTCCAAAACGGCAAGAAGCTGGTCATTATCGCTGAGGATGTGGAAGGCGAAGCGCTTACCACCCTGATCCTCAACAAGCTCCGCGGCACCTTTAACTGCGTTGCGGTCAAGGCTCCCGGCTTTGGCGACAGAAGAAAAGAAATGCTCAGAGATATCGCGGTGCTCACCGGCGGTCAGGTCATCACCGACGAACTGGGTCTGGATCTGAAAGAGACCACCATCGATATGCTGGGCCACGCGAGACAGGTTGTGGTTCAAAAGGAACTCACCATTATCGTAGACGGCGACGGCGACAAGGACGAGATCCAGGCGCGTATCCACCAGATCCGCACCGAGATCGAAACCACCACCTCCGAGTTTGATAAAGAGAAACTCCAGGAGCGGCTGGCGAAACTTTCCGGCGGCGTTGCGGTCATCAAAGTGGGCGCGGCTACCGAGATTGAGATGAAAGAAAAGAAGATGCGTATCGAAGACGCTTTGGCGGCGACTAAGGCGGCGGTCGAGGAAGGCATCATCGCCGGCGGCGGAACGGCGCTCATCAACGCGATGCCTGAGGTCAAGGCGTTGATGGATACCCTGTCCGGAGATGAAAAGACTGGTGCTGCTATCGTGCTGAAAGCGCTGGAAGAGCCGGTTCGTCAGATTGCCCTCAACAGCGGTCTGGAAGGTTCTGTGATCATCGACAAGATCGTAAACGCGGGCAAGGTCGGCTATGGCTTTGACGCTTATAACGAGGTGTACGGCGATATGATCGCTGCCGGTATCGTGGATCCCACCAAGGTCACCAGAAGCGCTTTGCAGAATGCTGCTTCGGTAGCGTCTATGGTGCTGACCACCGAAAGCCTGGTGGCGGATATTAAGGAAGAAAATCCGGCGCCCGCAATGCCTGCTGGCGGTATGGGCGGCATGTATTGATTCGAATCAAGAAAACCGACGGGAATTTCCCGTCGGTTTTTTGTTATTATGATGTTATTGTAACAGGGCTTTGAGCATTTTTGCAAAATCGTTGGTCATCTCTCCGGCATGGTCGGTAATGTACAAAACGCCGTCATGATAGATCACCGTTTTTCCAAACGCTTCGGCGAAGTCTTTGACAGGGATGAACAGCACGCCGTCTTTGTACTCCGCCTGACGCTCCATATTGCGCAAAACATCGTTGTAGGTGCAGGCCACGTTGCCATCCGCCACTTCGATTTTCAGCTTTCCGCAGGAGGATGTAAGGACAGCGCCATGGCCGTCGTAGGTTTTTTCCACCGTAAAACCAAAGGCTTTTTCCATAAAGGAAAGGGGGACGTAAGTAAAAGGACCGTAGCGATACGGATTTTTCGTAAGCTCCGGGTTCCGCTCGGCGAGGGCGGGAGGGATCTCCATCACTTCAGTGATTTCATAAACCGGCGCGTCCAAAGCGGCTTTTTCGCCGTTGATGAGGATGTTTTGACAGCCATCCGCCAAAATGATCGCTTCGTCTCCTTTGACCGGTTCCAAGGGCTCTTTAAAGGTGAGGCTTCCGTCTTCGTTTCTCCGGCAGGCGGAGAAGTACTGACGCCACATCTGCTCGGCGTCATCGATGGTCTGGCCATGGCCCCGGTATTTCACATCTCTGAAATAAACGTCGGCGCCCTTTCCGGGAAAGACCATCAGGTTATTTCTCCCCTGAATACGGATCGCCGAAGGGAAGAAGTCACAGCCGTTGATCGCCATCCAGAATTCCCGGTCCGCCTTGTTGAGCTCGTACCGGTCAGAAACATACTGGGTGACGGTGACAGGGCACATAGTATCCCGCTCGCCCCGGGACTGGTAGACGGGGATGGGGGAGAAGGGAGAAAGATCGAAGTTGGGATCCGCCACTAAATCCACCGAATCCGGTCCGGCGGACATACCGGCGCCGGCAAAGCATATGGGGCAGTTTCTCGAAAGGGCGGTAGTCATCATATTTCCCGAGGACATGCCCTGGATAAAGATCCGTCCGGTGTCGATATGGTAGCGCTCGGTCATCTGGCGGATGATCTCGTCTACCAGCCGGAAATCGGGACCCTCCGGGTCGATGTTCCAGCCTCTGCCGTTAGAGGCGGTGGGAAAAACAGTCACAAAGCGGTATTTGTCCGCCAAAAGGACCCAGGAAGTGGCGTAACATTGACCGTAGCCCGACTGACCTCCGCCATGGAAGGAGATGATCAGGGGCGGGTTTTCGCCGTCGGAAAGGTCGGTGGGAGCGTACTCAAACCAAACATTGTCGACTCCTTCGGTGATAGATACATGGACTTCTTTCAATTCATCGGGGATGATGTGGGAATCCTGTTCATAAAAAGCTTTTACGTTTAAGATATCCCCTTTGGGATGGGTAATGTTGGCGTCGCCGGTAATCGACCGGCCGGGAACCAGTTTTACTTTCGACATAATACCAAAACTCCTTTCTTGTATACAAAATTTATTATATAACATGCTGAATCCATGCGCAAGAACCCCGCGAAAGGATTGGTGGGATCTCCAATTCCTCTTAGGGGTTCTTAGTCAAAACGCCGGTAAAGGGGATAAAAAAATCCCCGTCCGAAGACGGGGAAAGAAAAATCAGTCGATTTTCTGGATCCATCCGAAGGGATCGGGGCGTTTGCCCCACTGGATCCCGGTAAGCTCGTCATAAAGCTTTTGGGAAAGCTCGCCGATCTTGCCGCCGGACAGTTCCATATCCAGATCGCCGTACCGGAGCAGCCCCACAGGGGAGATGACCGCCGCGGTACCCGAGCCGAACATCTCGGTAAACTTGCCGTCCTTATAAGCCTGCGCCAGCTCTTCGATAGCGATGCGGCGCTCGGAAACGGGAACGCCCCAGTGCTTTAAGATGTCAATAACCGATTTTCTGGTGATGCCGGGGAGAATGGAGCCCTGGAGAGCGGGGGTGATGACTTCGCCGTCCACGACAAAGAAGACGTTCATAGCGCCCACTTCTTCTACATATTTCCGCTCGACGCCGTCTAACCACAAAACCTGAGAGAAGCCCTGCTCACCGGCAATGTCCTGAGCCTTCATAGACGCCGCGTAGTTTCCGCCGGTCTTGGCATAACCGGTACCGCCGCGGACAGCGCGGACGTAGTTGGTCTCCACGTAGATCTTAACGGGATTTAGGCCGCTGGCATAGTAGGCGCCGCTGGGGCTCATAATGATGATGAATTTGTATTTGGTAGAGGTATGGGCGCCCAGGGAAGGCTCGGTAGCGATGCAGAAGGGACGGATATACAGAGATTTTCCGTCGCCGTAGGGAACCCAGTCGGCATCGATCTTCAAAAGCTCCTTTAACGCCTTTAAAGCAAATTCTTCGTCTAAAAGGGGCATAGAAAGCCGCTCATTGGAGTTGTTGAGCCGTTTGAAGTTTTCCTCGGGGCGGAACAGCTGGACGGTGCCGTCCTCGGTGCGGTAGGCTTTCATACCCTCAAAGGTCTCCTGGCTGTAATGGAGGCAGTTGCAGGCGGGAGAGAGGGGAATGGGTCCGTAAGGGATGATCTGGGCGTCATGCCAGCCCTTCTCCGTGTCCCAGTCCATGGTAAACATATGATCGGTAAAATATTTGCCAAAACCCAGATTGTTTTCGTCCGGCTTCGGCATAGGATTTTGCGTTTTGGTGATTTTGATTTCCATTTGAAGCAGTCCTTCCTGTTAGGGTAATTTTCTTCCTTTTAGTATAGCACAGCGGTAAAACCGGGTCAATCAGCAACCTTTCTATCTTTTCGGCCGTTTGATGACTGAAAATAGAGATTTTTTCCAAAGAAAGGGCTTGCGGAGACGGGGGAAATAAGGTATCCTTTAAGGCAGGGACTTTTTTTCGAGATGGAAAAAAAGCCTTGACACAGTGAGGAGAACGTGGTATAATGACTGTCGCACAACAAAGAAGAATGTTCCGTTCTCACCTGATCGATTGAAAGATATTGACGGGTCAATAGGTCAAAAAAACGGGGGAAACTCCGTTTAGGTGAGCGCGGGCAAAGGTCCGTGCTTTTTTCATATCATTTGTTTTTACCAGGCGATGGAGGTGCTTATCATCAGCAAAAAAGAGCTTCAGATCAACGAAGAGATCCGGGAAAAAGAGATCCGTGTCGTAGACGAAAACGGCGCCCAGCTCGGCATTATGCCGACGCGGGAAGCCATGAATCTGGCCATTCAGAAGGGGTTGGATCTGGTGGACATCGCGCCCCAGGCGACGCCTCACGTCTGCCGTATTATGGACTACGGAAAATACCGGTATGAACAGGCAAAAAAGGAGAAGGAAGCAAAGAAGAATCAGAAGACGGTGGAGGTAAAAGAGGTGCGGATGTCGATGAATATCGATACCCATGATTTTACCACCAAGGTAAACCAGGCCACCAAATTTTTAAAAGGCGGCGACAAGGTGAAGGTTTCGGTTCGTTTCCGCGGCAGAGAGATGGCTCACACCGATTTGGGCAAGGCTCTCCTCCTTCGGTTCCAGGAGGCCTGTGCGGAGGTCGGAAGTGTGGATAAACCCGCGAAAATGGAAGGAAGAAGCATGGTCTTGTTCCTTTCTCCGAAGCCTGTAAAATAAACGATCGCGGCGAAAGCCGTCAATACCAAGATGAAGGAGGACTTCGATTATGCCGAAGGTCAAAACGCACAGCAGTTCGAAAAAGCGCTTCAGCTTAACCAAGAACGGCTTAGTAAAAAGAGGACAGATGGGAAAACGCCATATTTTGACGAAAAAATCCTCGAAACGGAAACGGGCGCTGCGCCAGGGTGCGTATGCGGATAAGACCTGCGCCGCTACCGTAAAGATGATGATCCCCTACAAATAATAGTGAAAGAGTACTTGGGAGGTAAAGAATATGGCTCGTGTTAAGGGCGCTATGATGACGCGCAAAAGAAGAAATAAAGTCTTAAAGCTGGCCAAAGGATATTGGGGCGGCAAGAGCAAATTATTTAAAACCGCAAAAGAAGCGGTTATGAAATCCGGGCAGTATGCCTACATTGGCCGGAGACAGAAAAAACGGGATTTCAGAAAGCTTTGGATCACCCGGATCTCCGCCGGCTGCAAGATGAACGGGATCAACTATTCCCAGTTTATGAACGGCTTGAAGAAAGCGGGCATCACCCTGAACCGGAAGATGCTTGCCGAGTTGGCGATCCATGACGAAGCGGCCTTTACGTCTTTGGTAGAAAAGGCGAAAGCGGCCCTGTAATTGAACGACTTACGCCCGGCCTTTTTAAGGTTTGGGCGTTTACTCGTTTTTATCCGAAGAATTTTTCAGCCATCAGGAGGTCAATATGGAGATCCTCTCTTCCCGGGAAAACGGGCGGATCAAGGAATATGTCAAGCTTTGCCGCTCAAAGCGGTTTCGGGAGAATCAGGGGCGCTTTACCATCGAAGGGGAAAAACTGTTTGTGGAAGCGCTTTCCTCCGATTATCCGCTTTTAGAGGGCTATTGGACAGAGGATTTTTACCGAGATCATACAGATCTCGCCGCCCTTTGCGAAAAAAAGGGGATCCGGATCGCGTTGGTTTCCCCTTCGGTTTCCGAAAAGATGACGGCGTTTTCCTCTCCCGCCGGAGTGTATGGCATTTGTCGGATGAAAATGAGACAGCCTGAAAGGGAGCTTCCGGTTCGGGGCGGCTTTTTGGGCCTTTGGGATCTGCAGGATCCGGGGAACGTAGGGACCATTTTGCGCGCTGCGGACGCTTTTGGGATTGACGGTGTTCTTTTGAGCAAAAACTGTGCCGATCTTTATAATCCCAAGACCGTCAAAGCGGCCATGGGATCGTTGTTTCGCGTTCCTGCCATGGTGGTGGATATGGAAGAATACCTCCGCCAAAAGCCGGCCGCGCTTCGCTGTTTCGCCGCAGTGCTGGATGATAAGGCAAAGCGCCTCGGCTCGGTGTCGGTGAAAAACAGTCTTGTGATGATCGGAAATGAGGGAAACGGCCTTTCCAAAGAACAGGCGGCGCTTTGCGGCGAGACGCTGATCATCCCCATGAAGGGTCAGGCGGAGTCCTTGAACGCCGCCATGGCAGCAACGGTGGTTCTTTGGGAGATGGCGCGATAGGAGGACGTATGGAAGGGATCCTTTATGACATCTGGCTTTCTTTGTGCTTTCCTTTTGGCTCCAGAATTTTAGGGAAACTATTGCGGGAATTTCCGGCAGAAGAGATCTACCGGCATAAAGGAGAGCCTCGGGCTTTGGGGTTAAGCGAAAAGGACGGGAAACGTTTGCTGTCCGTTTCGGATGACCGGCCAAAGCGGATGCTCGAGAAATGCGAAAAAGAAGGGATCGAAGTGATTGGCTACGGCGATGCCCGCTATCCTTCGTCGCTCAAAGAGATTATCGATTCGCCGGCGGTTTTATACGTCAAGGGCCATCTTCCCGATCTGGACCGGCGCCTTTCCATTGCGGTGGTAGGAACGAGAAACGCGACGCCTTACTACCAAAGCGTTACCGGAAATCTTTCCTATCAGCTGGCGAAAGCGGGTGCTGTCATCATCAGCGGTCTTGCTCTGGGCGCAGACAGCTTTGCACATGCGGGTGCGCTGAAGGCTTCGGGGGTCACGATCGGGATCGCAGCCTGCGGACTGGATATTTCGTATCCCAAAGGCAACGAAGCGATGCGGGAACAGATCTTAAAAGACGGTGCCATCATCAGTGAACTGCCTTTGGGGACGAAGGTAAGCTCCGGATATTTCCGCGTCCGAAACCGGCTTTTGGCTGCCCTGTCTCAAGGTGTTTTGATCACGCAGGCACCGCTGCGCAGCGGCACGCTCCTTACGGCGAATCATGCGCTGGAGCAAAATAAAGACCTGTTTTGTGTACCGCCTGCGGATATCTATTCGCCGGAATGTATGGGTGTGGCAAAGCTGATCCGGGATGGCGCCAAGAGCGTCTTTTCGGTTTACGATATTTTAGAGGAATATTCTTCAAGATATGTGCAAACTCTGGATATGAGCCGCCTTTCCGCGGAAGGGATGATGCGCCGGTCTCCGAAAAAGGCGGCCGGAATGTCGAATTCTCAGCGTCCTGTGGAAAAAGCTGAGGCAAAAAGAGAGATGCCAAAGGATCTTACCGAGCATCAAAAGCAGATCTATCAGGCGTTAAAGGATACGCCGACCCATCTGGAGGAAATTTTAGCAAAGACCGGATTAAAGTCATTTGAAGTGCTGGCGGGCTTAACAGAGATGGAACTGATGGGGATCGTAGAAGCGATCTCCGGTCAGCTCTACCGGCTCGTATAGACCAAGTTTACAGCACAGGGAAAGGGATGAAGCGTTTGGCAAATTTAGTGATCGTGGAGTCGCCGGCAAAGGCGAAAACCATTCAAAAATATCTGGGAAAACGGTATCAAGTAATCGCGTCTATGGGACATGTCCGGGATCTTCCCAAAAGTACCCTGGGCGTAGATGTGGAAAACCATTTTACTCCGAAATATATCAATATCCGCAAACAGTCGGAGACCATCAAGGAACTGAAGGCCGCCGCCAAAAAATCGGATCACATCTTTCTCGCCACCGACCCGGACCGGGAAGGGGAGGCGATCTCCTGGCATTTGGCGAATCTTTTGAATTTAAGTGTGGAGGACAAAAACCGGATCACCTTTAACGAGATCACCAAAACCGGTGTGACCGACGGGATGAAGCACCCGAGAAAGATCGATTTGGATCTGGTGGATGCCCAGCAGGCCAGACGGATCTTAGACCGACTGGTGGGGTACAAATTAAGCCCGTTTTTATGGAAAAAGGTGCGCCCCGGGCTTTCCGCCGGCCGGGTACAGTCGGTGACGGTGCGGGTGATCGTGGATCGGGAAAACGAGATCCGGGCGTTTGTGCCGGAGGAGTACTGGACTATTGACGCAAAGCTTTCCGCGGCTTCTTCCAAAAAGACTTTCCCGGCGAAGTTTTACGGGCTTGGAAAAGAAAAGATGGAGCTGAAAACAAAAGAGGAGACCGACGAAGTCCTTTCCAAGATCGAGGGGAAGGATTTTACCGTCCGTTCGGTGAAAAAAGGAACCAGACAAAAACAGCCGGCTCCGCCCTTTACCACTTCGACTTTACAGCAGGAAGCGTCGCGGAAATTAGGGTTCCAGTCCAGAAGAACCATGAAAGCGGCGCAGGAATTATACGAGGGCGTCGAGATTCCGAAAATGGGCGCGGTAGGTTTAATTACCTACATGCGTACCGACTCCATCCGTATTTCCGATGACGCCAAAAACGCGGCGGCGGAATATGTCAAAGAACGGTACGGAGAAAGCTACCTTCCCTCTTCGCCCAGAGTGTTCAAAACCAAGAAAAACGCCCAGGACGCCCATGAAGCTATCCGTCCCACCATGCCCGCGCTTTCGCCGGAGCAGGTCAAGGGAAGCCTCACCGGCGACCAGTACAAATTATATAAGCTCATATGGGAACGGTTTATCGCGAGCCAGATGGCCAACGCCGTGTACGATACCGTGTCCGCCGACATCGACGCCGACGGGTACACCTTCCGCTCCAGCGGATTCTCCGTTCGGTTTGACGGGTTCACCGCTTTGTATGTGGAAGGAAAGGATGAGGAGGAAGAAAAGCAAAGCGCTCTTCCCGATTTGAAGGAGGGGGACGTGCTGACGGTGCGGTCTTTAGACAAGAATCAGCATTTTACCGAGCCGCCATCCCGGTTTACCGAAGCTTCTCTGGTCAAATTTATGGAAGAAAACGGCATTGGCCGTCCTTCTACCTATGCGCCCACCATCACCACCATTTTGGCGAGAAATTATGTGGAGCGGGAGCAAAAACAGTTAAAACCCACTCTTCTCGGGGAGATCACCACCCAGCTGATGAAAGACTATTTTTCTTCCATCGTGGATGTGGATTTTACCGCCCATATGGAAGAGGATTTAGACCGGATCGAGGAAGGAAAACAGCCCTGGATCCAGACGATAGAGGAATTTTATGGGGGCTTCTCCAAAACTCTGGAAAAGGCCGAGGAGGAGATGAAGGACATCAAGATGAAGGTCCCCGACGAGGAGACGGACATCGTCTGTGAAAAATGCGGCCGGAAGATGGTCATCAAAATGGGACGGTACGGGAAATTTTTGGCCTGTCCCGGTTTCCCCGAATGCCGCAACACCAAGCGGCTTGCGGTGGAGATGCCGGGGAAATGCCCCAAATGCGGCGGCAAGATCTTGGAGAAAAAATCCAAAAAGGGAAAGAAATTTTACGGCTGCGAGCATAATCCGGAGTGCGATTTTCTGTCGTGGGATCCGCCCATTGCCGAAAATTGTCCCCAGTGCGGCAAGACCCTGTTAAAAAAATCGGGACGGGCGGCCAGAGTTTATTGCTCCGACCCCAGTTGCGGTTATGAGAGAAAGGAAACAACTTCGTGAAAGCAGTAGTCATCGGCGGTGGCCTTGCGGGATGCGAGGCAGCCAACATTTTGACCCGGTACGGGATCGAGGTATTGCTTTATGAGCAAAAGCCGGTACAGTTTTCCCCTGCCCATAAAAGCGAAGGGCTGGCGGAGCTGGTTTGCTCCAATTCCTTTAAAGCGTCCCGGATCGGTTCGGCAGCGGGGCTTTTAAAAGAGGAGATGCGCTTGCTTTGCAGCCTTCTGGTGCCCTGTGCCGAACAAACGGCGGTACCGGCAGGAGGCGCTTTGGCGGTGGACCGGGAAGCTTTTTCCAAATTGGTCACCGAGATAATAGAAAACAACCCCCGCATCACCTTAGTGCGAAAAGAGGTTACATCCATAGACCGAACCTTGCCCACTATTGTGGCGACGGGTCCTCTCACCTCCGATCAGCTGACCGAATCCATCATCGCTTTGACTGGGGAGGAACAGCTTAGTTTTTACGACGCGGCGGCGCCCATTGTTACCGCGGACAGCATCGATTTTTCGATCGTGTTTGCCGCATCCCGCTACGGGCGGGGCGAGGACGATTATTTGAACTGCCCGATGGATAAAGAGGAGTACGAGGCGTTTTACGACGCCTTGATCTCCGCCGAGCGGGCAAAGCTCCACGATACGGACACCCTTTCGGTGTATGAGGGCTGTATGCCGGTAGAGGTGATGGCGAAGCGGGGAAAGGATACGCTTCGATTTGGCCCCTTAAAGCCGGTGGGGCTTTGGGATCCGAAAACCGGCCGGCGGCCTTACGCGGTGGTCCAGCTTCGGGCGGAAAACGCAGACCGGACGCTATATAATCTGGTAGGATTTCAGACCAACCTCAAATTCGGGGAGCAAAAACGGGTGTTTTCGATGATCCCCGGGCTTCAAAACGCGGAATTTGCCCGCTACGGGGTGATGCACCGCAATACCTTTTTACATTCCCCGTCCATACTCGACGATCATTTTCGCTTTTTGGGTGAGCCGCCTCTTTATTTTGCGGGACAGCTTACCGGCGTAGAGGGGTACATGGAATCGGCGGCTTCGGGACTGCTTTGCGGCCATCATCTCGCCAGAGAGCTTTTGGGCCTTGCGCCGTTATCCCTTCCGAAGGAGTCTATGCTTTACGCGCTAAGCTATCATATCTCCGATCCCACGGTAAAGGATTTCCAGCCTATGGGCGCCAATATGGGGGTACTCCCGCCGTTAGAGGAGCGAATCAAAGACAAGCGGCAGCGGTATGAAGCCTTAGCCGAACGCAGCATACGGGCTTTTTCAAAGGTGCGAGAGAGTATTCCTTTCGCAAAGGCGGCAGAGTAAAGGAGAAATACATGAAGATTATTATGGATGGCTTCGGCGGAGACCATGCGCCGAAAGCGGTTTTGGAAGGCGCGGCAGCGGCAGTCAGGGAATATAACGTCGATATTTTGATTACCGGAAAGAAACAGGCGCTGGAACAGACGGCAAGAGAAGGGAATATTGATCTGTCCCATATCGAGATGGTGGACGCGCCGGATGTCATCGGTATGGATGACGATCCCGTTTCCCTTTTGAAAGGGAAAAGCGAAAGCTCGCTGGCGGTGGCGTTTCGCCTTTTGACCAAAGGAGAGGGCGACGCTTTGGTGAGCGGCGGCTCCACCGGCGCGATCGCTGTGGGCGCCAACTTTATCGCCAAACGGATCAAGGGGATCAAGCGGGCGGGGCTCGCTTCGGTGATCCCTGCGGCCAAGGGAGCATATCTTCTGATGGACTGCGGCGCGACGCTGGACTGTAAGGGGGATACCCTGCTGCATTACGGACTGATGGGCAGCATTTATATGGAGAAAATGTTCGGCATTTCCTCCCCCCGAGTGGGACTTTTGAATATCGGCACCGAGGAAACCAAGGGCGACGAAATACACATCGAGGCGTTTCGGCTTCTTTCGGAATCGGGATTGAATTTTGTGGGAAACGTAGAGGCGAGAGACCTTCCCTTCGGTGAAGTGGATGTAGCGGTGGCCGACGGATTTTCCGGAAACGTGGCGTTAAAGATGACCGAGGGCGTGGCGCTGATGTTCAGCCAAAAGCTCAAGGAGATGTTTTTAGCCGACCTTCGGGGCAAGGTCGCCGCGGTGATGATTAAAGATAAATTTGCGGCGCTGAAGGCTTCTATGGACTATACCGAGTACGGGGGCGCGCCTTTGCTTGGCGTCAACTATCCGGTGATCAAGGCCCACGGAAGCTCCAACGCCAAGGCGTTTAAAAATGCGGTGCGTCAGGCGATCCGGTTTTCGGAAAGCCATATGATCGAGGAGATCGCCGGGCGCATTTCAGCCGAAAAAGAGGAGAACAAGTAATGACCGAGGAATTAGAGCGAAAAATCGGGTACACTTTCCGGGATCAAAAGCTTTTGACCCGGGCGCTGACCCATTCTTCCTATGCCAACGAAGGAAAACGGCACGGGAAGCATAACGAGCGGCTGGAATTTTTGGGGGATTCGGTGCTTTCCATCGTGGTGGCAAAGCATTTGTTTCTTTCCTATCCCAACATCCCCGAGGGAGACCTCACCAAGCTTCGGGCGGGACTGGTCTGCGAGAAGGCGCTGGATGTCTTTGCGGACCGTATCGACCTTGGGAAATACCTGCTTTTGGGGAAGGGCGAGGAGATGACCGGAGGGAGAAAACGCCCGTCCATCCTTGCCGACGCTTTTGAAGCGCTTATCGCCGCCATTTATCTGGACGGTGGAATGGAGGAAGCGGAACGGTTCGTTCTTTCCTTTATCCCCAAGGAGCTGGATGTCAAAAAAGCCAATCCCCTTTCGGATTATAAAACCGCTTTGCAGGAGATCATTCAGCAAAACCGGGAAGAAAAAATCGAATACCTTTTGGTTTCCGAAAAGGGACCGGATCACGCCAAGGTTTTTACTGTGGAGGTTTTATTAAATTCCAATGTGATCGGGACCGGCGAGGGAAGCAGCAAAAAACAGGCGGAGCAAAACGCCGCCAAAGAGGCGCTGTCCTTGATGGGGTATGACCTTTGAGTCACAATAATATTTCCCTTTTCATCCCCCATCGGGGATGTCCGCACCGGTGCAGCTTCTGCGACCAGAAAGCCATTTCGGGGGAGCAGCGCGCTGTGACTCCGCTCACCGTCCGGGAGACGCTCAAAAACGCTTTTGAAAAGCCCCTTTCTCCCGACGAAACGGAGATCGCCTTTTTCGGCGGAAGCTTTACCTGCCTTCCCAAAGAGGAGATGGAGGCTTATTTGAACGAGGCGTACCCTTATGTGGCTAAGGGACTATGCGGCGGCATCCGGCTTTCTACCCGCCCTGACGGGGTGGATGAGGAGATTCTCTCTTTGCTTTCCCGGTACGGGGTGACCACCATCGAATTGGGCGCGCAAAGTATGGATGACAGGGTGTTACAAAAAAACAAACGGGGACATACGGCAAAGGACACCGTTTTGGCTTCGGAAAGGGTAAGATCTTATGGGTTTTCCCTTGTGCTGCAAACTATGGTGGGGCTTTGCCTTGAGACCGAGGAGAGCGCTTATGAGACGGCGAGAAAGGTAATCTCCCTTCGGCCTGACGGGGTGCGGATCTACCCTGCGTTAGTGTTAGAGGGGACTATGCTCGCGGACTGGTACCGGGAAGGAAGCTACTGCCCCCTTTCGCTGAAGGAGGGCGTGGCGCTGACGGCGAAGCTGATGGAGATGTATCAAAAAGCGGACATTCCGGTGCTGAAGGTGGGGCTTCACGCCGAAAAGGAGCTGGAAAAAAGCTATCTTGCGGGGCCGTACCATCCGGCGTTTCGGGAGCTTTGCTTAAGCGCGTGCTACTATCGTGTTTTGGCGGATATGCTGAAAACAAAGCCCAAGGGGACATATACCGTTTTGATCTCCCCGAAGGACCGCTCTGCGGTCGTGGGGCAAAAGCGGGAAAATATCGATTTATTTCGTGGACAGGGATACGAACTGCACTTTGTGGAAGAAAAAAACCGTCAGCGGGGCGAAATCTCCCTGATGGAAGGAGAGGAGGCGCACAGATGCGGCTAAAGCGATTGGAGCTTTCAGGATTCAAATCATTTCCCGACAAGACGACCATCCCTTTTGAGCGGGATATTACCGCCGTAGTAGGCCCTAACGGCAGCGGGAAAAGCAATATCAGCGATGCCATCCGCTGGGTTTTGGGCGAACAGTCGGTCAAAAACCTTCGGGGCGGGAAGATGGAGGATGTGATCTTCGACGGGACCGCAAGCCGGAAGCCTCTCGGCGCCGCCTCGGTCTCCCTCTCCTTTGACAACAGAGACCGGACCCTTTTGGTGGATAACGACGAGGTGACGGTGACAAGAAAATACGACCGCTTCGGAGAAAGCGAGTATCAGCTCAACGGCGCCTCGGTGCGGCTAAAGGACCTTACCGAGCTGTTTATGGACACTGGTCTTGGAAGAGACGGATACGCCCTGATCGGACAAGGAAAGATCAGTGAGATCGTCTCCGCCAAAAGCAAGGAGCGCCGGGAGATCTTCGAGGAAGCGGCGGGCATCTCCAAATACCGCTACCGCAAGGCGGAAGCGCAACGGCGGCTGGAACAGGCGGAGGCAAACCTCTTGCGGTTATACGATATTCTGTCCGAGCTGGAAAGCCGGCTTGCGCCGTTGGAAGAACAGTCTAAAAAAGCGAAAGCCTTTTTGGAGCTGTCCCAAGAGCGGAAAAGTCTTGAGATCTCCCTTTGGATCGATACGCTAAACCGGGAGGAGGAGACGCTGAAAAAAGGGGAGCGGGAATATCTTGCCGCCAAAGAGGAAGAAGAACAGTTGGAACGAAAGATCGGGGAAACGGAAAAAGAGATCCAGGATCTCTACGATCAGATGAACCGCCATCTTTCCGAAAGCGAGGAATACCGGAAGTTTCAGGATAATCTAAACGCCGCGGCGTTAGAGCTTCGCTCCAAAGCCGCAGTGGCGGAAAATGACCTTGCCCATCATTTGGAGACGCTGCAATCCTTAGAGCAGTCCGCTTCCAAACGGGAGCAGGAGGCCGCGCAGATGGAGCAGGATATCCTTGAGGCGGCGGACCGATACCAAAAGCTGGAAGCGCAGAAAAAGCAAGCAAAAAAAGAACAGGAAGCGTTGGAAAGCCAGCTTTTTTCCCTTTTCGAGGAATCGAAAACAGCGGACGGAAAGCGAAAAGAGCTGGAAAAAAAGCGGAGCGAGGCGGCTTTGGACCGCTCCAGAGAGGAGCTTTTGGCGCTGAGCCTCAAAGAACGTGAGCGGGAGGCGCAAGCCCGCCTTCGCCAGGCTGAGGCGGATATGGCGTCCTTTGAGGAGCAATGGAAGACGGCTGAGCAAAAGGAAAAAGAGATCCTTGAAATCAGAAAAGAGATCGCGGAGAAAAAACGCTCTTTGGAAAACGCCCTGAAAGGCTATGAACTGAAACAGAAAAAGCGGGAAGGGGAAGTCAGCGAGGCGAAAGCGCAAGGAGAGCAAAAACAGCTTGAGATCCGGGAAATGGAACAAAGAGCCAAGCTCCTTGTCGATTTAGACGCGGCGATGGAAGGCTTTTCCGGAAGCGTCAAGGCGGTAGTCCGGGCAAAAAATAACCGGATCCTTTCGGGAATCTTCGGGCCGGTCTCCGAGCTGATCTCGGTGGAAGAACCGTATGCCTTGGCGATAGAGACCGCTTTGGGCGCCGCGCTTCAAAATATCGTCGTTCAGGACGAACGCTCGGCGAAATCGGCGATCCGCTTTTTGAAGGAACAAAAGGCGGGGCGTGCTACCTTTTTGCCGCTGACTTCGGTGAAAGGGAGGCTCAGCGAGCCGGATGGCGTTTCGAATGAAGAGGGTTATGTGGAGACAGCGTCCCGGCTGGTGCGCTGTGAAGAAACCTATCGAGGGGTCGTCGACTTTCTTTTGGGAAGGATCGTCATTGCCGAAGATCTGGACGCCGCCTCTGTGATAGCGAAAAAATACGGGTACCGGTTTCGGATCGTGACTTTAGACGGCCAGCAGATCAACGTAGGCGGAAGCTTTACCGGCGGTTCTCCTCTTCGCAATCAGGGTATCCTGAGCCGGAAAAACGAAGCGGCGAAGCTGATCCGGCAAAGCGAGAAGGAAAAGGAAGGGTACAAAGCGCTTGTGGAGCGGTACCAAAAGCTTCGGGACGATTTGGAAACTATGCGCGCCGAATATGAGGCGCTTCGATCGGAACAGATCCAGCTTGACCAGGACGACATTCGCTTTGGGGGAGAGGAAGCGCGGCTTTCGGAAGAAAAAGCCCGGCTGCTTTCCCTTCTGACCGAGGCGAAAAAGCAAAAGGAAGAGGAAGAAAAGGAAAGCCTTTTAAGGAAAAAACGCATCGAGGAGGCGACTGCTGCTGCGGCATCCTATCAAGCAAAAGAAGAAGAGCTGATTCGGGAAATGGGTATCCACGAGGAGACCCTTCGCCGTCAGGAAGCCGAGCGGGAACAGCAGCTTGAAAAGCGAAACCAGTCGGGGCAGCGTCTGATCGAGCTGCAAAAGGATATGGAGCGGCAGCAGGAAGAAATCGACCGGCTGCTAAAGGAAAAGGAAGCCTTCCTTTCCGGGAATCGGGATCTGGAAGCGAAAAAGGCGTCCCTTCAGGTTTTGATCGAGGAGGGACGTTTAGCGAAACAGCGGTTTTTGGAAGAGGAAAAAAGCTACTTTTCCCGTATCGCCGAGTACAAGCAAAAAAGCGAAGACGCCCTTTTTAAACGTATGGAAGCGGAAAAAGCGGCGGTAAATAAAAGAGAGGATTCCAAAGCGCTGGGACTTCAGCGGGAAAGCGCCAAGGAAACGCTGATTCGGTTAGACGAAAAACGTCTTTCGGCGCAGAAGAATTTTGATCAGCTGGTTTTAAGGCTTTGGGAGGATTATGAGCTGACCAAGAGCGAGGCCGTTTCCCTCGCCCAGCCGGTTTCCAACCGCAGCGAGATGAACCGGCGCCTCGGGAGCGTTCGAAACAAGATCAAGGCGTTGGGCACCGTCAATGTGGCGGCGGTAGAAGAGTACGAGGAAGTATCGGAACGCTACGGATTTTTATCGAAGCAGGTGGAGGATGCCGCCCAGTCGAAAAAAGAGCTTTTGGAGCTGATCCGGACTCTTACCGAGGACATGCAGCGTTTGTTTTTAGAGAGCTTTCAGGAGATCAACCGGCATTTCGGGACCATTTTCTCGGAGCTGTTCGGCGGGGGGAAAGGGGAACTGATCCTCTCTGAGCCTGAAGATGTCTTAAACTCCGGCGTCGAGATCCGGGTCCAGCCTCCCGGCAAGATCATTAAAAACCTTTCCGCTCTTTCCGGCGGAGAGCAGACTTTTGTCGCTATTGCCATCTATTTTGCCATCTTGAAGGTGCGGCCGTCTCCGTTTTGTGTTCTCGATGAGATCGAGGCGGCGCTGGACGACGTCAATGTGGAAAAATTCGCATCGTACATTCGGAATATCTGTCATGATACCCAGTTTATCCTCATCACCCACCGCCGGGGGACCATGGAAGAAGCGGATATGCTCTACGGGGTCACCATGCAGGAGCAGGGCGTGTCCAAGCTTTTGAAGCTGGATACCAAGGATGAAGCGGTGGTATGGAGTAAAGCGTAAGGAGGAGCTATGGGACTGTTTGATAAAATTAGAGAAGGACTTAAAAAGACCAGAGACTCGGTCAGAGATAAGGTAGAGCGGGTAGTCAATTCCTTTACCAAGATCGACGAGGAATTTTTGGAGGAATTAGAGGAATCTTTGATCATGGCGGATATGGGAGCCGCGACCTCCGCTGATATCGTCGAGATGCTCCGAAAGAAGATCAAGGAGACGGGAACCACCGATGCCAAGGACGTCACGGGGCTTTTAAAGGAGATCATCGCCGGTATCCTTTCCGACGAGACATCCTTTCACCTTTCCACCAAGCCGTCTATTGTGTTTGTCATCGGGGTCAACGGCGCCGGAAAAACGACGACCCTTGGCAAGATGGCGGCCATGTTTCAAAACCAGGGCAAGAAGGTGCTGATTGGCGCCGCCGATACCTTTCGTGCCGCCGCTATCGACCAGCTCGCCGTTTGGGCAGAGCGCAGCGGCGTCGATATGGTAAAGCATGCCGAAGGCGCCGATCCGGCGGCGGTGGTATACGATTCCATCGAAGCGGCCAAGGCGAGAAATGTGGATGTGCTGCTGATCGATACCGCCGGAAGACTCCACAACAAAAAGAATCTGATGGACGAGCTTCACAAAATGTTTCGGATCATCGAAAAAAAGGCCGAGGGCTGCGACGTGGAGGTTCTGCTGGTGCTGGACGCCACTACCGGTCAGAACGCCGTAAGTCAGGCGGCGCTTTTCAAAGAGGCGGCAGATATCACCGGTATCGTTTTGACCAAACTGGACGGCACCGCAAAGGGCGGTATCGTTGTTTCTTTGAAAAATCAGCTGAATTTGCCGGTGCGGTTTATCGGCGTAGGGGAAAAGTTAGACGATCTCCAGCCCTTTGACCCCAAGGCATTTGCCGACGCGCTGTTTGACAACGAATAAAAAGGAGAACCCATATGGAGCTTTTGATCGCCACCAATAACGCCCACAAGGTGGAAGAATTTAAGAGACTGTTTGCGGGGCTTGGGATCGATGTCTTTTCCTTGAAAGAAAAGGGAATCTCGGTAGAGATCGAGGAAAACGGGACCACCTTCGCGGAAAACGCTTATATCAAGGCTAAAACCATCTATGATCTGGTCAAGGCACCGGTGATCGCCGACGATTCGGGGATCTGTGTCGATGCCCTTTTTGGCGCGCCGGGTGTTTATTCCGCACGGTACGGCGGGGAAGGGCTGGACGATAAGGGAAGAACGGCGCTTCTTTTGAAAAATATGGAAGGCGTCAAAGACCGGTCCGCTCATTTTGCCTGCGCCATCTGCTATATCGACGCTTTGGGAAAGCGGCACGATTTTTACGGGGAATGCCAAGGTACCATCGGATTTTCCCCAAAAGGGGAAAATGGCTTTGGATATGATCCGGTCTTTATGGTGGGGGAAAAGAGCTTTTCCGAGCTTTCGGGAAAGGAAAAGGACCAAATCAGTCATCGGGGAAAAGCCAACGAAAAGCTGCTTGCATACATGAAAGGAGAAACGGGACATGACCAGTAAACAAAGAGCCTACCTTCGGGGACTCGCTAACCCTTTGGACACCATTTTGCAGGTGGGAAAAGGGGGCGTCAATGAAAATGTGATCAAACAGGTAGACGACGCTTTGACCGCCAGGGAACTGATCAAGATCCGGGTATTGGAAAACAGCCTTTACACCGCGAAGGAAGCGGCCGAAGAGATTGCCGAAAGCTGCCGCTGTGAGGTGGTCCAGATTTTGGGAAGCCGGATCACCTTATACCGCCGCAACCTGAAAGACCCGAAGATCGTATTGGAATAGGGGTGATTTTGTGAGAAAGATCGGCATTTTCGGAGGCACCTTCAATCCCATCCACAACGGGCATCTGCATATGCTGGAGATTTTACGGGACCGTCTTCCGCTGGATGAGATCTGGGTCATGCCCGCCAATATCCCGCCCCATAAGGAAGCAAAGGAGCTGGCGTCGGGAAAAGACCGGCTCAAGATGGCGGCATTGGCGGTGGAGGACCTTGAGGATGTGGCGGTTTGCGATCTGGAGCTTCGGTCTCCGGGAAAAAGTTACACCTATGATACGCTGCTCCATTTGAAAAAGGCGTTTCCCGAGGACAGCTTTACCCTGATTATGGGATCGGATATGTTTTTGAGCTTTGAGAAATGGTATCGTCATCAGGAGATCCTCAGTATGTGCGGCATTGTCTGCGCCGCCCGTCACGACGGAGAGTACGAGGCGCTGATGAAAAAAGCCAAGCGGTTTCCCAAGGGAAATATCCATGTGATTTTAGCGCCGCCGCTTCCCCTTTCCTCTACCGAGGTCCGTTACCGTCTGCACCAGGGAGAAGATATTTCCGGCCTTGTGCCCTTAAAGGTGGCGGAGTATATCCGAAAGCGGAGATTATATAACGGGGAGCAGGAAAAAGTCCTCTACGATTTTCCCTATTTTGAAAAGCTTCTTCGGGAAAAGCTTTCCGAAAAACGGCTTTATCATTCCTTTTGCGTCCGGGACCGGGCGGTGTTTCTGGCCAACCGGTACGGCGTCGATGAAGAGAAGGCAAAAGCGGCGGGGATCCTTCATGATATTGCCAAGGACACCCCTTCAGAGACGCTATTGAAATTTTTTAAGGACTCTGGTATAATCTTAAAAAATGAGGACCTTTTGGCGAAGCCCATCTGGCATAGCATTGCCGGGGCGGCTTACGCACAAAATGTGCTCTTTATTGACGAGACGGATGTTATCAACGCGATTCGTTATCATACCACGGGGAGAGCGGGAATGTCCCGGCTGGAGAAGGTCATCTTTTTGGCAGATCTCACTTCAAAGGACCGGGATTATCCGGATGTGGAAACGGTAAGGCGGCTTTCGGAGGAAAGCCTGGACGACGCGCTTTTGTATTGTATCCGGTTTTTGATCTCGGATATGATGGAAAAGGGGAATTTGCTGCATTCAGATACGGTTTCGTGTTATAACGAATTGACAAAAGCAGGAGTAGGGAGAAAATGACAAAAGAAAAAAGAAGTAAAAAACGCCGTTTGACCCGGGCGGACCGGATCTTTCTTTCGCTGGCAATCCTTTTGCTGATTGCTTCGGGAGGAATGATTGGATACGCGTCTTTGATGAGCTGGACGCCTTTGTCCGAGGTGGATGGAGATGGAAGCACCATCGTAGGGATCGATGAGGAACTCAAAACAGAGTCCGATAACAAGGGGAAGGTGGTCAATTTCCTTATCGTCGGCATCGATTATACCGAGACGGATTCCGCCGCGGGTTTAAACCGGGGCAAGCTCACCGATGTAATCATGGTGGCGAGTTTTAATATGCAGGACGGAAAGGTAGCCATCCTTCAAATCCCCAGGGACACTTACATAGGAAGTGAGTACCCTACGGGAAAGATCAACGCGGTATATAACAACGCTAACGCCGGTGGGATCAACAATCTGGCGCGGGTCATTTATGACCGGTTTCGGATCCCCATCGACCATTAT
>CALWZB010000010.1 GCA_944385915.1 uncultured Clostridia bacterium
AGAATGTATACCGCCTGCGGCCTTTTATGGCAGAACGGATTGAAGGGGGAGCATGAAGACGCATGAGTATGTTGAATTTGACTTATGAGGTGGACGGAGACGATTTCACCAGAGCCGGGGAGGCGTCTTCCGCGGTAAAAAAACGGCTGAGAAGCCTTGGAATCCCGCCGGAGGCCATCCGAAAGGTGGCGATCGCCCTTTACGAGGGAGAGATCAATATGGTGATCCATGCCAACGGCGGCACCATTGACGTAGCGGTGGATCCGGATAAGATCACAATGACATTAAAGGATACCGGAAAAGGAATCGCGGATATTAAAAAAGCCATGCAGGAAGGCTATTCCACCGCTCCCGACGAAGTTCGAAACCTCGGCTTCGGCGCCGGTATGGGACTGCCCAATATGAAAAAATACTCCGACCATATGGAGATCGACAGCACGGTAGGCGTCGGCACTACCGTATATATGGAGGTTTATTTATAAGCCGAAGGGAGAGGATAAGTGTGCAAAATTTTTTCCATGCGGTGACGTTGGATGAAGATAAATGTATGGGTTGCACCAACTGCATCAAACGGTGCCCCACCGAGGCGATCCGCGTTCGGGATAAAAAGGCACGGATCAACGCCAGCCGCTGTATCGACTGCGGCGAATGTATCCGGGTCTGCCCCCATCATGCCAAACAGGCTACCTGTGACGGACTGGATGTGCTCAACCGGTACGAGTATACGGTGGCTCTTCCTGCACCTTCGTTTATGGCACAGTTTAATAATCTGGAGGATGTGGATATTGTATTGAACGCGTTGATCCGCTTTGGGTTCAACGATGTGTTCGAGGTGGCGAAGGCGGCGGAGCTGGTAAGCGCCGCTACCCGTCTTCTTATGAAGCAAAACGGTCCTCCCGAGCGCCCGGTGATCAGTTCCGCATGCCCCGCGGTGGTTCGGCTGATCCGGGTGCGGTTTCCCAATTTGATCCCGCAGATCCTGCCGCTTCACGCGCCGGTGGAAGTCGCGGCGAAGATGGCCAGAGAAAAAGCGATGAAGGAAACAGGGCTGTCTTCGGAAAAGATCGGGATCGTGTTTATTTCTCCCTGTCCCGCCAAAGTGACAGCGGTTAAAATGCCTTTGACCATCGAAAAAAGCAATATTGACGCCGTCGTAGCGGTCAAGGAGATCTATCCTAAGATCTTTCCTTTAATGAAAGAGGTCGTCAGCGAGGAGCCGGTGGTTTCCTCTGAGATCGGACGGATCGGACTGTCATGGGGAAGCAGCGGGGGAGAGTCCTCCGGATTGCTTCGGGACAATTATCTCGCTGCCGACGGGATCGAAAACGTGATCCGGGTGCTGGAGGATTTGGAGGACGAAAAGTTTCAAGGGGTGGATTTTGTCGAATTGAACGCCTGCAACGGCGGATGCGTAGGCGGCGTTTTGAATGTGGAAAATCCCTACGTTGCGAAAACCAAGCTTTCGCGGATCCGAAAACAGCTCCCTGTGAGCTTTAATCATCTGGATACGCTGGATCCGTCTATGCTTTGGGATTCTCCCTTGGAGTATGTTCCCGCTTTACAGCTGGACGATAACTTTATGGTAGCGCTCCAGAAAATGAATGAGATCGAAAAGATCGTGTCCCAGTTAGAGGGTTTGGACTGCGGTTCATGCGGTGCGCCTTCATGTCGGGCGCTGGCGGAGGATATTGTGATGGGGACGGCGACCATCGACGATTGTATTTTCCAGCTTCGGAAAAAATACGCCGAACGGGCAGAAAAAGGGAAGGAGAAAACGAAATGACCCCTGTGGAGTTTGCCAATCGATACGGACTTGAGGTTTTGTCAACAGGTGAAGGAGAGACCCGGCAGATCAAGGGAATCTATTGCTGCGACCTGCTGAGCTTAGTGATGGGCCGGGCGAAGGAGGACGACGCTTTCTTTACTGTAATGGCCAATGTGAACGCCATTGCAGTCGGTGTGCTTGCCGATGTGGCATGTGTGGTTTTATGCGAAGGGATCCGTCCCGATGATCTCGCGCTCCAGCGGGCGCAGGAGCAGGATGTCACCCTTTTGCTCTCGAAGAAGGACAGCTTTCAGACGGCGCTGGATCTGTGGAAGGAACTGCAGGCGCAAGGTTAGAATGTGGAGGAAAGAATGACCGTCTCCTATGATCTACATATCCATTCCTGTCTCTCGCCATGCGGGGAGATGGAGATGACACCCAATAATATGATCGGTATGGCGGCGGTGCTGGAGCTGCCGGTGATCGCGGTAAGCGACCACAATACCACCAAAAACCTGCCTGCCTGTGCCGAGGTGGCGAAGGAAGCGGGTATTCTTTTGGTGCCCGGTATGGAGATCACGACGGCAGAGGAGGTCCACGTGCTGTCCCTCTTTCCGGACGTAAAGGCTGCTTTGGAGGCGGGGGATGAAGTTTATTCTCACCTTCCCAACATCCAAAACCGTCCGGATATTTTCGGAGAGCAAATCATTATGGATGGAAAGGATCGACCTGTAGGGAGTTTAGATAAGCTTTTGATCAACGCTACCGATCTTTCCATCGAGAAGGTATTCGATCTGGTCTTTCGGTACGGTGGGATCCCTATTCCCGCTCATATCGATAAATCCTCTAACTCCATCCTCTCCAACCTGGGTTTTATCCCGCCGGAATTGAATGTCCGGCTGGTGGAGGTTTCCCGCCCGCCTTTTGCACCGGCGGATATCTATCGGGTCATTTCCGATTCCGATGCGCATGCTTTGGAGACGATGGCCAACCATTCGGCTTGTACGCTGGAAATTGAGACGCTGACGGTAGAAGGGGTTTTATCCGCTTTGCGGTGAGCGGGTCAATTTTTTTCAAAAACCAGTTGACAACTCTCCGGGGATGTGGTAGAATAATCGGTGTTCCGGATGGGAATTTGCGCCACTAGCTCAGCTGGATAGAGTGTTTGACTACGAATCAAAAGGTCACAGGTTCGAGTCCTGTGTGGCGCGCCAAGCCCCCGTAAGCTTTCGCTTACGGGGGCTTTTCTGTTTCAGCGGTTCAAAAACCAGACGGCGAAATTGAGGTATGCGGCAAAGAGACACCAGCAAAGGTAAGGGATCTGGAGCTTTCCCGCCAGCGGATCCACTGCTAAAAAGGCGCGGATCATCAATAAAATGAGTACGATCAGCAAGATCAGCCAGAGAAAAGCGGAAAGATAAGCCCCCGCGCCGAAAAACCAGGCGCCCCAGAACAGGTTGAACAAAAGCTGAAGCCCAAATAACAGCAAAGGACCGGTGCGGGCGGGAGTGCCCTTGTTCCAGATCCTCGCGGCGCCGATCCCCATAAGGACGTATAATATGGTCCAAACGACGGGGAACAACCAATTCGGCGGGGAAAGCGGGGGCTTTGTCAGCTGGTCATACGCGGGGAGGCCTTTTGTGACCCAAAACGAAGCAAGGCCGCCAAGCGCCAGTGTCAAAACGGGGAATACAAGATAAGGGATCCATTTTTTTCCTTTCATAACACATCACCGGTATAGTGTATGTGATAAAAAAACGGGAATATGCTTATCGCCTTTTTTCCATCCGGTAATTAGTAAGGAAGACGCCGTTTCGAAAGACTGTCTGCCGCTTTTGGATGCGGTAGCCCCGTTTCAGGAAAAAAGGCAGCGCGGTAACAGAAGCGTGAACGGTAATCGCGGGAGCTAAGACGCTTTTTTCCATCCGGTCACAGAGCGCTGCGGCGATCCCCCGGCGCTGGTGATCTTTATGGACGTAAAGGCGGTCTAAATACCCGTCTTTATGGATATCGGCAAATCCGACAATGGTTTTGTTTTCCACCGCGACCAGTGAAAGATGGTTTAGAAAGGAACGGTTCCAAAGGGTAAGATCCCTCTGCTTTTTTGCCCAGGCATCCCGCTGCCTTGCGCTGTAGTCCTTTGCGTTGATAGTGTGTACGGTCTGGTAGAAAAGAGCCGCCGTTTCGAGACAGTCGGCGGGCCGGTAGGGACGAATGATCATAAAAACTCCTTTCGTAACGAAAAAGAAAAAAGCTGCTGCGAAAAAAGGGGGAAACTTTGGTTTTTCTTTATGAACAGGGAAGGCCGGCGTCCTCCTATAAATAGATGTGCAAGGGTTGGCAGTGTGTAAATTGTGTGTTGTGTGTTGCTGCTGGCTTTTCCTGTAACACAGCCCATTTGGGAACCGTATAGCCGTTGTTTTTTTCTTAACTTCTCCTTTGTCTAAGTTTTATTGTACCATAAAGGCTTGCGGTTTGGAAAGCGCGAAGAAAGCTTCGCGCTTTTTTCTTTGGTCAGGCTGGAACAAAAGGGGAAGACACCGCATACCATGGTTTCAGAAAGGAGAGATCCTATGGAAAGAGGTATCGACGTCAGCCGCTGGCAGGGAAAAATCGACTGGGCAAAGGTGAAACAGTCCGGCGTGGCGTTTGCTATGCTCCGGGCAGGATATGGGATGTACCAAAGTCAAGTGGACCCTTATTTTAAAGCCAACGTTTCCGGAACCAAAATGGCGGGGATCCCCATTGGCGCTTACTGGTACAGCTACGCCGTCAATGAATCGGAGGCGCAAAAAGAGGCGGACACCTTTTTGTCGGTAATCCAAAACGTTTCCTTTACTTATCCTTTGTTTTTTGATCAGGAATACGAGCCATCCATTTTGGCTCTTACCAACAAACAGCGCACCGATATTTGCATCGCCTTTATTCGAAGG
Organism: uncultured Clostridia bacterium; assembly: GCA_944385915.1. GTDB lineage: Bacteria > Bacillota > Clostridia > Oscillospirales > Ruminococcaceae > CALXGT01. The sequence continues at coordinate 4,699 of CALWZB010000010.1, forward strand.
GTGACTGCGGCAGGATATCGATGCGGCATCTACGGGAGCAAGGACTGGCTGGAAAACAAGATCGACGTTTCGGCGTTGGGGGATGTCCCCGTGTGGGTCGCCCAGTACAGCAGTACCCTTACTTATCAGGGACGATACGATATCTGGCAGTATGGTCAGGGCAGTGTTTTAGGGATCTCCGGCGCGGTGGATCTGGATTACAGCTATTTCGATGAAGCGAAAAAAGACGGATGGTCGTATGAGGACGGAGAGTGGTATTATTACGAGGATGGCCGCCGCCTTGTTTCCAGATGGCTCAAGGACGACGGCTTCTGGTACTATTTAAAGGAAACGGGAGCGATGGCGAAAGGGTTTTTGACGGTAAAAAACGTTTTATACTATCTCAACCCATCCCGGTACCAGAATATCCCTACCGGCGCGTTGATCATTACCGATCCGAACGGCGGTATTTCGGAATAACAAAAAAACCGGAAGAGTTTTCTTCCGGTTTTTGTTTTGCTATGAGAAAACCACCGGCTGTTGCACCGGTGGCTTCGGTTTACTTTTCTCTTGGAACAAAGGACAAAAAGACGTTTTTGGAATAGGTAAGGGTCCCTTCGTCGCCGGGGTGGATGGATTTGTACCGTTCGTCGTTTTCGCCGATGGTAAAGTTTAACTCCTCGTTTTTTTCTTCGCACCAGAAGGAAAGGCGGTGGTAAGCGACTCTCCCGTAGGTGTTTCCTACTTCTTCCCGCCCTCGGGCGACCACGTCTACTTTTCCGCCGGTAAGGTCATTGGAGAGCACCCGTGCCTGAACGGAAACGGGGTTTTTGGGATGACGGGTGCGGTAAGCTTTTACCGCGAAAGAAATGACAATAAGGAACAAAATGGTAAGAAGCGCCAGAGTCAGGATCATCGTCATATTTTCACCATCGTACATCAAAAAATCTTTGATTCGATTTAGCATATGAGTTGCTCCGCTATTTAGATAAAATGGAAACACTAGCATTTAAATTTCGCGTATTTCCATTTACCGTATAATTAATATCATAAGTAAAGTTCGTTCCATGGTCGTAAAAAGCAGTAAAGCGAACTACTCGGGTCGAGGGCATAGAGACCGTATTGGTGTAGGTTGTTCCTTCTGTGGGGTTAGTCTTGGTCAGAGATTTTGAGAATCGATAACTGTCGTCTAAAATGGGCGAAGAAGCGTCGGTCAAAATATCGGTGGAATACAAAACGCCATCGGTTTGGTAGGTACCGGAGATTTTGGTTACAACAGTATCACCAGAACCGCTCCAACTGAAAGAAAACAACTTTTGACGATAAACATTCCAACCAGGTGCTGCAGTGTAGCTGTCGTAATTGGTCGTAAAGGTAACGGTTGCGTTAGTTAAAGTAGCGGGGAAAGTATCCGAACCGGATGCTCTTGTTACAGCATAGGCGAAACTATTGGTTAAATTTCCGTTTTCGTCTATGGTATACGGGACTACTGTATCGACCCGGATCCCGCTTTCGGTCTCTGTAGTGACTTGAACCGCTTTCCCATCGGTTACGGCGCCGCTTTCAGAATAAAGAGAAACCATTTCTACTTTTTTTGCATCCGCCGAAATGGTTCCGTCAGCGGAAAGCTCTTCGACCATTTGATTAAAATAGACGGACTCCCACGAAATGGATTGTAAATTGCTTTCCGCCGCAAAAGCGCTATAGGTAAAAAACGAAAGCATACATGCAAGCGAGAGCAACGTAGAGAGTGTTCGTTTCATATGGATTCTCCTTTCTAACATAACTTCATTTTCCATCGTAAACAGTACTGTTACATGGTTACATGATATAGTTTTCATTACAAATTGTCAATAAGAAACCTATAAAATCCATAAAATATACAATAAAAATAATTTTAAATTATTAAAGTACTATAAAGTAAATGATTTGTTCAGTTGAGCGGCATTTTGAGTTGTTTCATCAAAAAAGATCCGGGAAATTTTCCCGGATCTTTTTTTACTTTTCCCTTGGAACAAAGGATAAAAAGACGTTCTTGGAATAGGTGAGGGTTCCTTCGTCGCCGGGATGGAGCGTTTTATACCGTTCGTCGTTTTCGCCGATGGTAAAGTTTAACTCCTCGTTTTTTTCTTCACACCAGAAGGAAAGGCGGTGGTAGGCGACCCGCCCGTAGGTGTTGCCGGCAACCTCACGTCCCCGGTCTAATACATCGACCTTTCCGCCGGTAAGGCCGGTGGAAAGGACCCGTGCCCGGACCGAGGTAGGGTTTTTAGGGTGGCGGGTGCGGTAAGCTTTCACCGCGAAGGAGAGGGCGATGAGGAAAAGTATGAGCAGAAACATCGTGAACATAAGAATGAAAAGGATATCCGGCCTGTCAAAATAAAACCAAATTTTTTGAAAAACGTCTTTCATCTTGCGCTCCTTTCAGGTGACAGCAAACCGAACCGTTTAGGTAAACAGTACGGCGTCGCCGGTTCCCCGTCGCCTCCTTTCCCTTTGACACTCATAGGGAATGATCGAAAATTCAATGACACAAAATATGCTATTGATACATTTTCATTATACTATAACGGAATATTTTGGGAAATTCGCATATTGCACAAAAGAAAAGGGGACGCGGTATTTCCGCGCCCCGAAGGATTTAGTTTTCTTTCTTTTTGAAGAGATAGCGGTCGACTTTTTCCACGATCTCGTCAGGGATCTTTTTCGGCACCGGGAACACCTCGGCGTTGACCAGCCGTTTGGCAAATTCCACGGCGAAGTCGGCGACTACCTGTAACCCCTCTTCGGAGATCAGGGAAATCATATCGTACCGGGTATGCATAAAGCCCATACCCTGGCCGCCGCCTCTGGCAAAGCTGATGGCGGGGACGCCGCAGTCGGCAAAGGGGGTGGAGTCGCTGGACATAACATCATGGCGGATTGCCGTAGAGTAGCCTACCTCTTTGGACAGATACTCTACATAATTGCAAAGGCTCTGGTCGGCGGTGACAACGGCTTGGTTTCTTCCTAAAATCGAACCGCCCACGTCGGCGTTGATCATCAAAACATGGCGGTCAAACTCGTCTTTATATTTGGCGGTGTAGGCTTTGGAGCCCAAAAGCCCCAGCTCCTCGGAGCCAAACCAGATAAAGTTTAACGTCCGTCTCGGGGGATTTTCCTTAAAATAATGCAAAAGCTCCATAATGGTGGCGCAGCCGGCGGCATTGTCCCAAACGCCGTAGGAAAACTCGACGCTGTCGTAATGGGCGCCGATATCAATGATCTCATCGGGGAAATCGGTTCCTTTTACGGTAACGAGAACGTTATGGGAGATATGGACATGGTTTTTGGTCTCCAAAGTAAAGGACACCGTCTCAGGCTTTTGCTTTAACAGGTCCAGCGCGTCGGTCATCCGGATATGGAAAGCGGGAAGAAGCCCTAAATCGGTCATATTCTTCCGAAGCTTTCTCGTGTCCAGATCGGTTTTGTCCTCTTCGTCGATCACGGTGCCGCCCATAGTCATAAAGCCTTTTACTCCGGCATCCAACAGCTTTTGGTAGGTTTCCGGATTGGGGCGCTCGTTGACCAGTACGAATTTGCCTTTGGCTTTTTGGAGACAGACATCGTCAAACTGCTCCAGATAGAAAAAAGGAGCGGTTTCTTCGCCGTCGGTGGATTTGGCGCATTTATAGCCGGTGACAGTATATTCCTTTCCGCCGGTGATCCGAAACTGCGCCTTCAAAACCGTTCCGTCCTCTACCTCGAAGGGCATTTTTTCCGCCTCAAAGCCCAGCTTTTTTGCTTCTTCCATTAAAATGGCGGCAGCTTTTTCTTCCTCCGGCGAACCGCTGACCCGAACAAATCCCATGCGGCTGACCAGATCGTACATCCGTTTTCCATCTGCGTACATATCAATCCCTCTTTTCTTTTTCTTTCAGAATACCACGTTTTTGCGAAAATGACAAGGGACAGCGGTTGTTTCCAAAAAGGAGCAAGTCCTCTGCCTTGCCAAAGGAAGGGGGCTGTGCTACAATGAAAAAAGAAACGATCCCGGGCGTCTTGACGCCGGGGAAGACGGGAGGCTCTTATGGAAAAGATCGTTTGTGCCGTGACCGATCTGATCGGGCATACGCCCCTTTTGCGGCTGACGGCGTTGGAAAAAAAGTATGGGCTGAAAGGGGAACTGGTGGCGAAGGTGGAAGCGCTCAATCCCGCCGGCAGCATCAAAGACCGGGCGGCTTTGTTTATGATCGATGACGCCGAGAAAAAAGGATTGCTAAAGCCCCATAGCACTATTATCGAGCCCACCAGCGGCAACACCGGCATCGGGCTTTGCGCCATCGCTGCCGCGAGAGGCTATAAAGCGATCATCGTGATGCCCGATTCGATGAGCGAAGAGCGGATCGCTTTGATGAAAGCCTACGGCGCCCAGGTGATCCTGACCGAGGGAAGCAAGGGCATGGCCGGATGCATCGAAAAGGCGGAGGCCTTACACCGGGAGATCGAAGGGAGCTTTATCCCCGATCAGTTCAATAATTCTGCCAATGCCGAAGCCCA
>CALWZB010000011.1 GCA_944385915.1 uncultured Clostridia bacterium
GTCTGGTGTTTTCTTCCAAAAGGGCGATCCGCTTATCCTGCCTTGTGTTTTCTTCCTCTAACCGGCGGCGGAATTCCTCGTGCTCCGCCCGGGTGATGGGAGTGTCCATCCGCGCTCCCCCCTGTTATGCCTCTTTGGGCGTGGCGATGATCTGCTGGTACTCTTCCTCGCTGATAAAGGTGGGAACGTAAGTATGCAAAGCGCTTTCGCTTAATCCCCCGAACACCCACATATTGAGTAAAAATCCGTAAAACATGTTTTTCATCCTTTTTTCTCCTTTCTTTTTTAACCCATCATTACCATGGACATCAACCCCAGCACCGCGTCGTTGGTAGCGGTTTGCTGGGATTTTAACGCCTCTAATTGTTCCGCCAGTTCATCCCGGCTTAAAGGCGCGTCTTCGAACACCGGCACTTTGGTGACCGGATCCACGGAAACCAGGACCTTTCCTTCCGGCACCTCGATGCTTGCGGTCTCCACATCGGAAAGCGCCTCGTCGCTGGAATAGGAAAACAAAATTTTCCCCGTCTCGTCGTACACTACCTGATATGTCATATTTGCTCCTTTCTGTTACTCTGCCACGATGTAATAATTTGTCCCTTCAAAAGGGTACAGATAACTGCCGCTCCATGCTTCCATTACGTCTAACCGAACCTGGAATCCGGTTTCCGTTACAATCAAAAGCTCGTCATCGGTTCCCCATTTTGTGAAATCATAGCTACTGCCAGCACCGCAAAAATATGTTGTGCCATTATCATAGATACAGGTTTTGTAATAATTGTTTGTATAATTGTAAATGGAAACATATCTCGGCTGAAATCCTACATTTACAGTGTAATATCCTGAGTAAGAATACCGAGGATTAAACGTTCCGGAAACCACCTGTTTTCCGGGCTCCATCGTCCCTACGATCTGCGCACCGCTTTTGTCGTGAGCGGTGATCCCCTGCGCCAGCGTATTCTCGGCGACGGTATCCGTGGTCAGATCGATCAGCGTATCGCTCCCATAAACCACTTTATTGACTGCCATACGGTCATCCTCCGATGGTAACCGTGGTTCCCCCCGCCGCATTTTCGCTTTCCGCATAGGGAATGGCAAGCACCGTGACCTGGGAAAGATAATCGGTCCCCTCGTCGGGAAGGATCACCTGCTCCTCGGTGGAAGGGGTCGCCGTCTTGGACTGCGCCGTGACCGCGCTGGATGGCTCCAAGCTTCCTTCCACCCCCAAAATGGTGATCCCCTGCTTGATGTTTCCCGAAATCAGCTTCGCCTGCTCCACGCTGTCGATACTGACCTTGCCGCTGCCGTCGTGGTATCCCTGGGCGATGGTCACTTCCTGCCCTTTTTCGCTGATCTGCTGGCTGATCGCCCCGTTGTTGGGCATAGTGCCGGTCAGCTTCGCCCCTCTGGCGTACGCGGTTTTTCCAAGTAAGATTTCCGCTACCGTAGCGGTGGCGTCGCCGGAATCCACGTCGTAAGAACAGCTTCCCGTGATCTGCGCGCCGCTTTTGTCGTGGGCGGTAACGCCTAAGAGAAGATCCTCTGCCGTTACCGTGTCCGCCGTGAGATCCATCAGCGTCCTTCCCCCGTAAATGACTTTGTTGATTGCCATATGTTATCCCCTTTCTGCAATATATACCGTTGTTCCGTCGAAAAGATTTCCGGTCTCATAGTAAGGGACCGGATCAATGATGATATCCTCGGTCAAAAGCTTCCCTTTGGTGGGAAGGGTCTGGGGATCGAAGGCTTTGGACGCCGTGCGGTATTCCCCCTCATAGACCGGGTATTCTTTTGCCGCCGGAGAAAGGACCCCGCGAAGTCCCCCTTGGGCGCTCACTTTTCCAAAAAGGGCGCTTTGCCCCGAAAGGATCCCCGTCAGTGATGAGACCTGTTTCAATTCAATCCACCTCTTCCGTCAGATGCAGTGTGCCGTTGGGCAAAAAGGTATCCACTTCTCCTGTCTCTTTTTCCAGCTGGATATCATACACATACTGGCCAAACGAAAGGGATTTGGTGTCTTCCGGGTCCAGAGTGAGCAAAAGGGTGTCCAAAGGGATCTCCTTTTGGATCAGGGGAGAACGGTCTTCGTAGGCCTTTTTCGCCGCAAACCGGATCCGGTCCCCGTCTTTTGGAAGATACGGCTCCCCCTTTTCGTCCAGTATGCTGACTTTGGCGGAAAAGCTGTCCCCTCTGGTCAATGTGATCACGTTTTTGTATACGCTGTAGCTCAAAACCCTCCCCCCTTGTTCTGGTAAAGATAGTAGGTACAAGAAGAAACGTTGCCCCAGATGCTGATGCTGATCTGGGACCCACTGAAAGTGACCGAAAGATCGCTGTTGCTTGGCGCGTCTAAATCCGGTGCGCCGCAGCCGATGCGGTCTTCATAGAGGATCACCGCGAAGTCACAGCCGGACGGCGCCTGAATGGTGGCGTAAGACCGCCATCCAAGACTTCCTACCTGCGTCGATTCCAGCTCTACCTGTCCCGTCTGTAACAGCACCAGCGGGGAATCCATCGTCCCCGTCTGGATCAGATCGCTCGATCCCGAAAAGAAAGTCTTCCCCGCTAATACATCTTCGGGTCCGGCGGTCGCGGACGAGATATCCACGCCGCCCGTCTTAAAATTTACCGTTTTCGCCGTAGTATCAACGATCACCGGCACAATAGCACCAGATGTAAAAAATCCATCCGTAGGATCCTTGCCGTCCTGCATTTTTACGGTGTACGCCGTACCGTCTACCGTAAAGGTATCGCCGGAAGAATACGCAGCAGCGGCAGTAAAGAGGCAAGACAAAATCCCCGTTTGACCGTTTAAGCCGGTGAGCTGATGGACGGTGCCGGACTTTTGGTGCACAAGGGTGTAAACTGTGTTATACTCGTTCCATTTTTGCTTGTCCTGGGCGGTAACATGGATCGTGGCATCCTCAATATGATCCGTTACGGTCTCCGACACCGTTCCCGGTGCCTTTTGATCCCAGGCTTTCTTTTCCTCTTCCGTTACGTGGATCCCCTGATCGTTCCGATGATTTTCCGCAAGCTTCAGCTGCGTATCAATGACCCCAAAATTTTCGCTAATGGGATCGATATCCGCGTAGTCGGAAGCTTCCGGTTGATTGAGACTGTAATTTTCCGTCTGTTTCATATCATCACCCCTTTATTTGCGCAAAACTTTGAGACGACAGTTCGCCCCACGTCTGATCCGATACCATATCCCAGGTGCGAAATAAGTAAACAAACTGATATCCAAGATGCGCCGGCTTGATTTCCTCAATTGCTGCCTTGACATCATCCATGTTCGGCGGAATGCCGATGGTCCCGACAAAATGGATCTCGAACTGATATGTACTGTTTTTTTCTACAATTTCACAATCGGAATTGCTGTAACTTAAAACCACCTGCCGGATCATTTCCGTGGTCGTTGTTCCGGCGCCCCGCATTTTGCTCAAAAGACGGGATCGCCGGTAAGAAATCGGTTTTTCCGGTTCTGACGGGATACCGTAAGCCGTTTCCCAAAGCGGCAGCCACTGAAGCGCCGTGCCCGCGAACAGCTCCTTTTGCATAATGTCCCACATGACTTGGGCAAAAGCGTCGATTTGCGGCTGAAACGCATCCTGGAACTCCTCTACCGGCGCCGACAAAAGCCGCTTTGGAAGATAGTCTTTTAAATTCACGTTATGGTAACCTCCTGCAACAGGGGGATCTCGGTATCATCGATAGACAGATTGGCGGTACCGCCATTGACCGTCAAAGCGGATACATCCTGTACCCCGGGGATGTCCAAAAGCAAAAATAAGATCCGGTTATAAATGATCTCTTTTTTTTCGAAGGTAAGCTGTTGAAAATAATCTTGCACCGATTGGACAAAAGTAAGGCGTACCTCTTCTTTGGTCACGGTCATATCCGTCGTAATGGACGCGGCAATCGTGACCGCGAGGGCAGTTGCGCTTTCCACTGTTACGGTGGCGCCGATGGGACGAACGCTCTCAATGTAATTTTCGCAAGCTTCCACCGTATCCTCAGACGCCACATTACAATCCGGATCGGACAACACAACTTTTACCGTACCGTTTCCTGCCCACAAAGGGAATACTTTTACCTTGCCCACACCGGGAACTGATTTTGCCCATTGCTCATACTGATACACATTCCCGCTGGTAGCCGGCTTGCGGATGAAATCGTAATACCGCTCGGTGAGCTGCCGGTCCGTCTCCCGATCCACGCCGCCGGACGCTGCCCCGCAGGCAAAGGATGTCATCCCAAAAAGGGGCGATTGCTGCACCGAAATGGCTCCCGCCGAAACATTGTAGACTGTCCCCTCGTTTTGCGCGGTGAGCGTCCCGGAAACGGTCCCTTCCAAAGGGATGACAAGCTGGAGATCCAGTATGTATTCCAGCCCGTCTTCCGTCAAAAACACCTTCCCCGCCGGCGCCACCGTGCCCGGCTGACCATACAGTGTGATCTGTGCCGACGCCTTGACCCCTTCCTTGCGGATGATGCCGAAATCCGCCGCCTTTTTGTCGATGTATTCTCCGCTGTTTTCATTGATAAAGATCATATCCGGGATCCCCTCTAACGCGGTATACCCTTTCCAGATCTCATACGCCGCCGGTGCGATCAGCGTTCTGGCGAAGCTGCCTTCCCTGGTGTCGAATTGGGTAATTGCTTCCAAAATGGACTCTTCGATGCTCTCCGGTGTTATATGCTCATACATTCGATCCTCTCCTTTCGACGCGGATCTCTCCATAGAGGGTATGGATACGGCATGATACGATAAGCTGCCCTTTCCCGTCAAACTCGATCCTGATATCGGTCACTGCGGTGATATAGGGATTGACGAGGAGCGCTTCCCGCAAATATCGCGCCGCTTCCGCTTTTTTGGTGGCGGCGCTGTAGGGCTGCCCGATCAAGCTCTCCAGCTCACAGCCATAATCCCATGTAAAGATCTCGTGCCGGTACCGCACCGTCTGCAGCGCGTTATATGCCCATACCGCCACCGCTTCGGCCCCCTCGCAAAATACCGGCTGGCCGTTTTTGATCACCGGTACATCCCGCTCAAAATCCCAGAAGACTTCCCTCGCCATGGGATAGGATTTCACTTCAATGCCGATCTGCGGCTGGATAAAAGGAAATACATTCATGCTTTCACCACCTTACAAAGTATGGTGAACACCTGGTCCTTGTCGGAATGGCAAAGCACCCGGTCCCCCGCTTTCAGGGGATCGGTAAAGGTGATCTCCCCTTCCGGTTCCAAGATCATGCTTTCCGGCAGCAGGACCTTTGCTTCTCTCGCTGTAGACGTAAGGTATTCATTGACGTATATCTCATCTGTTTTTATGGTCAGTCCCCCCACATTCAGCGTCAGAGGATCCGCGCTGACCACTGTACCGAAACGAAACAGCGTCCCTGAATCGTTTGCACACAACGCTTTTACCATCTCACTGTACGGATCGCCTTTTATGAGATCACTTCCTTCACATATTGGTTCCATCCATCCAGCCCTTTCGATACCGATCCGCTGGAATCGGATGTACTTTGAGTCTTGCTGGATGTGGCGGCGCCGGTTTTATTGGGCAAGGATCCGGCTTCCTTTTCGTCCATCATCCGCTGATAGCTGAGGGACAGCTTGTTATAATACTGGCCGTCCTTCCAGACATGGCTGTCCGATGTGATCCAAAACAAGCCATACAGCCCGGTGTATGGCTCTTTGACCACAACGGTGTTTCCGGTGATACAGGCGATATTTCCCAAATTCTCCACGGTAATCGTCTGGGACAGCCCGTTTTCCTCCAAAAGCTTTTGCGCTTCGGCGCCGGCGTCCTCTCCGTCCGATTGCCGGACGACCTGTTGCAACACCCCGTATAACGGGATCAATTCCTCGTTTTTGACCGTTCGCACCAGCTGATTGTCCGAATTGTAGATCGCCGCCTGGGTGACGGTCCCCTCGATGCTGTCCGAGGCGGCGGCGGACTGAAGATTGACGCCCCCTTCCAAAATCAGGGTCTCCTCGTTTTCCTCGATGGGGACGACGCAAAGCCTGTCCCCCGAAAACCGGATCTGATAGGCTTTTCCGTTTTGCCTTGCGGCCAAGGTGTAGGCTGTCATAATGATCTGATAGAGGGGAATACCGATAAAATTCCGGGTGATCTTTACATCGCTTTTAGCAATATCCCCCGTTTCGATGCCAAAATCCTGACATACCCTTGTTACGATCTCCTGGGGCGTTTTTGCCGAAAATTGGTACACTCCCTGATTATTGAGCAGATAAAATCCCTTGTCATACCCGCTCACCGTGATGGTGCTACTCCCTGTGGCTTTCTCCCGGCTGATCACCGTCCCGGAAAACAAAAGGCGATCGTCCTGGAAAAAAGAAATGGCGTTACCCGGGGACAGATCCGGGACCTGTACGGTGCTGTCATAAGGTGAGGAGATGAGATCAAAGGAAAGCTTTCTGGCGCCTTTGAGGTATCCGCCGCTCCATGTGATCTGGTTTGTAATGGGCATCACGTCAAAGGATCCCCCTTGACCCGTTACGATCAAACTCAGCATAATTCCTCCGCTACAATACCCCTTTGTCCGGAAGCTTGACGATCTGCCCCGGGTAAATGAGGTTGGCGTTTTGGATCCCGTTATAATCTGCCAGTTTCCAGCACAAAGTGGGATCTCCGTAAAATTTTCTTGCGATTGCCCATAAAGTGTCCCCCTTGACCACCGTATAGCTTTGCACCGATTGCTGTACGCCACCGGATTGAGAGGAACGGTACAAAGACGGATTTGACGTGGATTGTACCTTTACCGCTCCGGTTTCCCGGTACTCGGATAAGGTCAGTTCCGTGTAAACGTCTCCGGTGCCGTCTTTCTCCCCGTATTGGACCTCGGAAAGGAGCACCGCCAGGTTGACCGGCGTCTCCGACACGATCAACCGCAGGATCTTCCCCTCATCCTGCCACCGCTTAAACAGCTCAATGGCTCCGTAAGGATCTGTGCTGTAATCGGAGGAAAAAGCGTAGCTGCGCGCGCCGGATGGAAGCATCACGGATAAACCCACGGTTGCCGCCGTTTTCTGCCCCCAAAAGTGGACATCCCCCATCTGGTGGACATTGACTTTCAGCACATTCCTGCCAAAGGACACCGAGAAGCTTTCCGGCGTCACCGGAAATAAAAACTCGGTGCCTTTGGAAGCGTCTTTTAAAATGATCTGTCTGACTGCCATTTCTTCCTCTCTTCCATATCGTGCTCAAAAAACGCCCGGAGCATCGTCTTTTCCCCCTCTTCCATACCATAATAGGCCGCCGGGGTAATATGATGCTCCACAAACAGGTAATAGAGCAAGGTAATCTTTGGGTCAACATTTATTTTTTTTTGATCTCTTCGATGGTGCTTACCCGATACCCGGAAAGTTTTTCGATCTCCAGGCAAAGATCCTCGATCTCTCCGGGGATCAGCATGACTTTGAGCAGCTCTAACGGCGTCGCCGCACCGTAATGATCCAAAAGAGCCTGATTTTTTAAATCCGGCTCTTTCACCCCCGCCAAAACGATATGGAGCTTACTGTCTTCGCCGCCGATCTTTCTGATCTCCGCTACCCGGTTATAAGACAGCGACCGGAGCGAAAAGATAACGGGATCTTCCCCTTTTTTGCTTAACCGCTTGATTTTTACCCTGGCTTCCTGGACCGGGAGTTCCTTGTCTTTGGATAACAGTAACTGTAATACGTCCATATGTCCTCCTTACTGGTTGAGCAAAATGGGGAGCTCGATGTCCTCGATGACGTCCAAGATCTGCATAGTCGCTTTCAGATGGACCACGCTTCCCGTATTTGCCGTTTTGATCTCCTCATCGGTCATCTGCGATACATCGATTCCGGCAGCCTTGAGCCAAAGCCGGTTGGCTTCGGTGTCGATCTCCACCTTGGGACGGTCCCCCAAAATTTCATCGGCGGCAAGCGTTTGCAGATATCCCTGGATCGCGGAAAGCAAAAGGCAGCGGCTGTCATAGGAGTTCGGGTATTTGCCGATGAATTGATCTTCCGCGGTTTTTACAATATCCTGCCGGATCAGATCCATAATTTCCACGATCTTGATCTTTTGGAATGCCGATCCTTTCTCTTCCGAAGTAGTGACAAGGCTGTTGACCGCGCGCCCCGTCTTAAATTTTTCCCCGTCGTACCAGATGATGAACTTGCCGTCATCGATCGACTCGTCCGCCTCCGCCCTGGTCAATCGATCCGCGTCGATGACCTCCGGAAGGGTAACGTAGGTCGCCGATTGGGTAAAAGGTGTCCCCGCTAAGATTCCCGCTATCCGGGAACAGTACTGCGCCGAAGTAAACGTCCCTGCCGCAGTTTGGATGTTGGAAGCCGAAAAAGATACCACTCCCTCATCATCTGCGTCGATCTCCGGCAAAACCGCCTTGGATTTTTTGCCGTTTTCCCGTTCCGTCTTGATCCAGGCTGCAATGGTTTCTGCGCCTGTTTCATCCAATGCGAGCGGCCCCACAAGATAGTCGAAGGTCTGCAGCTCCGCCCAGCTCAATCCGTCGCTCAGCTCCTCGCTGGCTCCCAGCACCTTTAAAAGGATCTTTTCCGGCGGCGTAACATTGCCGGTCAGCGCCCGTTCCACCGCGTCTTTGTTATCCTGGGAGATCCCCGACGGGATATCCTCTTTGGATAAAACTGTGTACTCTCCGCTGCCGGTGCTGTCCTGCAATATGATGCAAAGCGTCCCCTTGCTCCCTCTTTGAAACATCGCCCTCGCAAGAGTGGTAAATGTAATGTTGATGTTTGGCAGTCCCATATGTTATCCCCCTTAATAATCCACCTGGTCGAGATAATCGTAATCGGTAAAGGTAAACGGCGATTCGATCTTTCCCGGCGTGTCCGCTTCCCAGTCCATCAGCGTCAAATCGTCGAAGGACACGTTTTGCAGCCGGATCCGCTCCTGCCCGTAGGCGTCCGGATCGTTCAGCTTTCCGATAATGGTAAAACGCACATCCTGTCCGTTTCGAATTTTCTCGCCCATGATCAGTCCCATGCGGGAGTTGATCTTGTGCATTCCCATAGATCCGGTACCGCTGTAGCCGGTTACCTTTTGATCGTTGGCCATCTGCCCGCACCGGGGGACCGCCTGTTTGTTATAGCTGATCTTGGCGGAAAAGGAGTAGATTTCGGCCACATATTCGTTGTCCAGCCAAACTTCTCCCCATGTCCCGCTCATGACCCGCTTTGCACTGTCAAATTTTCCCATACTTTCTCCTTATCCCTTGAGTTCCTTTTCGATTTCATCCGCAATCCGATTCGCTTCGTCCAGCGCCATTTTCTCCAAATTCTTTCCCGCCGCGCTGTAAAAAGCAAGTCCGATCACATATTTGTGTTTTCCCCTTGGGCGGTAATTTTTCAGACTGCCCGACGGCTTCCGCACGGCATGTCCGTTTTCTACGGCATTGGTGATATGCCCCATAGCGTAACCTTCGTATCTGTCCGATTTCGGCCTGACCGCGGCATATCCTCCGCCACTTCCCACAACGCCTTCCTGGAAAGACTCGATTTTACCGGATGAAGACTTCGCTTTCTCTCTTAATGCGTTTTTGACCTGGGAAAGCATTTTGCGGGACAGTCTTTGATGCGCCTCTTTCCTTTTTTGCGGCAGACGGTCCCGCAGCTGATCCAGATCTTTGGCAAATTCATCCAGGCCGCTGATCTTTATCGATTGCGCCATCAGTCATCCACCGTCCTTTGGATCTCATACTCGTTTTTGCAGGGCTCCAGCAGATGGACCACCATCACCCGGTACCGATCACCTTCGATTTCAAAGATATCCCCCGCCTGGTATAATGCCGCTTTCGGCGCTACCACCACTAAGCGGATCTCCCGCTCGATATGACTGTCTTCTGCGCTGCTCCCCAAATACTTTTCGGTAACGCACCCGGGAAAGCTGCCCACCGTTTTCTCCTCGCGTAAAGGGGCGTTGTTTTTCCCCTTTTTGATCTCGCTTCGTTTGACGGTAACCGTTTTCGGGGTGATCCTCGCCGACTGCAGCTTCAGGTATACCGGGTGGATCCCCTCTTTGACGATGTCGGTGAGAAAATAATGCTGGTTTTCCCATAATATGGCGTCGTTTAAGGTAAGCGGCTGCTCCCTGAGCATGATCTCCGCCCCGTCAGCGCCGATCCCGACGCGGGAAAAAAGGTTTTTCTTTCCCGTTTCCTTAACGGTCAAGTAGACCTTTTTCCATGCTTTCCAGGCCAGATTGTTTCCATCTGACACAAGCCTTAAAATACTGCCCCGCTTTCTAAGCTTCCCCGGATCCAACTGTGACCTCTCCCTTCCTCGTTTTGTACCGCATGTCCACCTCTTCGATGAGAGCAAGATAAGCCTCCGGATCGTAAAATCCGCCGTCCCGCAAAGTGACGGTAAACTCCACATAGGCTTCCCCGCCGCTTTGCCCGCCGTTTGATACCATAACCGGAAGCGCCCGGTCTGCTACCGGTAATACCCCTGTACGAAACAGCTCCAAAATCCCTTCCTGATCCGCTAACGCGTCTAAAGGATCCCCCTTTCTTACGTCGTTTAACGGCTCGTGGATGGTCAGCGTCAGGTAGATCTCCGTTTCGTCGGTGCCGATATTCTGCCGCCGCCGATGGGTTGTGACCAGTTCCAGAAAAAAAGACGGGCGTTCAAACTGATCCGGCATCTGCTGAAGGTAAATATACCGGTCCGGATATCCTTTTGCGATCACTCCCGCCATGGCTTCCAAAATATCTTTCAACATTACCATGCCGCCAAACTCCTCGCTTCGATGATTTTCCGCGCCAGCTGTTCGGCGATTTTATCCACGTCCGCTTCCTCTCTGACCACGAGATTGCCGTTTACCGATACGGTTACCCTGCCCGCCGTTTGGTATTCCCGGTTTTCCCTCGCGGTCAAAACTCGCTCGCCTTCGTGGAGCATCGCCGGATATCCGTTATAGGGGACATAGCTTAACCCCGCCGCATGACCGGGAATCTGGTAACCGCTGTACAGGGACGGCCCTGTCGGAGCTGTATATACTGACGGCGATTGCCCCTGCTGTAAAACCGGATCCGAATAGATGACATTTTCCCTTTCTTTCGTCATCGCCGCCGCCTTTTGCCCTTTTTGGAATTCCAGCATCAGATCATAGCCGGCCTGCCAATAGGCATCCGATAACGTCTCCCTGACGTCTTCTAAGGCGCTTTCCTGAGATTCTACTAATGCGTTATAGGCATCCGAATTCGTATATTCCGCTTCGGCTGCCGCCTTGGCTTCCATCAAAATCCGTCCCATCTCGGCGCCATCGTTTTGAAGCCTGGCGTTTAAGTATTCGTCCGATTTTGTCGCGTCTTCCATCGCTTTCCGGATCGCTTCGTCCCGCTCGTTGTCCAAACTCGCCTGATACTCTCCGATAAGCCGGTACATCCGCTGCATCTCTTCGCCGGTTTCCCCTTCCAGATAGCTGATCTCCTCAGACAAACCGCTCTTTCTGGTTTCGATGTACCCTTCCCCCATGGCCGCGTTGAGATTCTCTCTGGCGTCTTCCAACGTAGAAGTCAGTCCGGTGTAAGTCTGGGCCTGGAGCTCCATAGAGCCCGCAAACTCTCTTCCCATCCCTTCGGCAATAGCTCTGGCCGCCTCTGCGCCAGGGATCAGTCCTTTGGACACCATATCGTACACTTCTTCTTTGGCAACGCCGAAGTGCTCGGCGAGATAATCCACCGCCGGGATACTGCGCTCCATCAGCGGGATCAGATACTCAAGCGTGGTTTTCCCGGTGGAATTCATCCGGCCTAAATAGGTGGCGACATCCGCCATACTGCTTTCGTCCATTCCCAGCGCGCTTCCCGCGTCGCCGATAGCGGTCATCATCGCCAACTGCTCATCGGTATTCCGAAACCCGTTTACGATGAGGTTTTTGCTGATCTGCTCCAACCCGGAACGGGAAAAAGGGGATTTCGCGGCAAAATCCTGTAAAGTGGTCATAAACTGATCCGCGCTTTCCTCGCTCCCTAAGATGGTGGAAAAAGCGAGCAAAGACTGTTCCCTTCCTGCCGCCGTGCCAATGCCTTCCGTCAGGGTATCCTGGATCTCCTGCTGGTACTGGTTATACTGATCGGAGACGTAGCTTTTAAAGTATTCGTCCTCGTTTTGGAAATTTTGCGTACTGCCGGAGACGGCGCCTAAAAGCGTTCCGATCCCGCCGCCGATAAGCGTTCCGATCCCGGGAGCGATCAAAGATCCTATAGCCGCGCCGCTGGCGCCGAGACTGAGCATAGACGAAAACATGGTGCCGGCTTCGGTGCCAAAAGCGGAAACGATATATGCGCCCGCCGCTTCGCTCGCGACTTCGCCGATCAGCTGCGCCGCTCCCGCCTGCCCGAGCTGGGAAAAAAGCCCGGTTATTCCCGTTTTGGTAGTCCCTCCGGCTCGGTTTTGCTGCCTTTGAATGGTGTCATTTAAAGAATTCAGCTCCTTTTGGGCGGATTTCGCTTCTGCCGTTATTTCCTGAAGCTGCGTAGTCCATCCGGCCCGGTTTTGCTTCTTTTGAATGATTCCATTCAAATAATTCAGCTCCTTTTGCGTGGACTTCGCTTCCGCCGTTATTCCAGAAAGCTCGGTCTGGATCCCTTCATAGCGATACTTTGCTTTTTCCAGCCGTTCTGCCGCCTCTTTTGTATCGTCTAACGCTTTTTGTGCTGCTTTCAGCTCTTTTTTCGCCTTGGTGGCGTCCACCGTAAGGGCCGCTTTTTTCTTGTTGAGAGCGTCGATCTTGTCCCCCATTTTTTCCGCGTCCTGCCTCAGTTTCTGCAAAGACTGGCTCGCTTTGGATAACGGCGCCGTAAAATTGTCCTTAATGGATACCGCCAAGCTGACGTCCCTCGGCATAATATCCCCCCTATAACAGATTTTTGCTGTGCATCGATAAGATGGCGTCGATCACTCGATTGACGTTACCGCTTTCCACCGTCAAAAGCCGGTTTTCATACAGATCGGCGCAGATGGCTAAGACGGCGACGGTAATATCCTCGTACTGGTCCAACTCCTCGTCAGTAAGCCCGGTGTATCCCTTTACATAGGATTTCGCCGCCGTCAGCAACATATCGGCGGGAAGGTCGTCGTCCTCTTCCAAACGCAAAAACGCCAAAACCTCCACCGGAGTCAATGTGCTGAGTTTCATCAGCTCGCTTTCATCGCCAGAGCGGCCAGCTTCTGATGATCGGTGACTTTGCTGTCGAACTCGAACCAGGAAATGACGCCGATGGCATGTTGGGTGGCATATTTTTCCCTCAGTACCTCGACGGAGATATCCTCTCTGAAATTGACCGAAAGGCCGCTGTAATCTCCGTAGAGGATGGCTTTCTTCGAAGCGGCAATTTTCGGCATATTGTCGGAGAGATAGACCGGTTTTCCCAAAAGCCGGTAGGGGAAATCGCCGGAAAGATCATCCGAAAGCAGATACCGGTTATTCCCGTCTTTGAGCTTTTTAATGGCGACAAAGGTATCCGGGTGCATGGTAAAACAGGCGTTTGCCTGGTAAGGCTGCTTGACTAATGCCTGTAAGGCGATCAGCTCATCCGCAGTGATGGCGGTTGCCGATGCAGCCGTCAATACCGTTTTGGTATATAGCGCCCCCTGCGCCTGATTGGAGCCGGTGCCGTTAAGCAGCTGCCCTTCGATCCAGACGGCGATCTCTTCCGCCATCTGATTGATGATAAAATCGGTGACCGAAAAGGCGCCGTTATTTTCCACGCTCCTGCCGATGAGCGTCAGCGCCCCCGCAAGATAACCGGAAAGATCGACGGAAGTAAAAGCGCCGGCATCAGCGGTAATTTCGGTAAATTCCTGCTGATAACCGACGGCGATATCATGGGTGGTATTGGCTTTGCCCCATACCGGAACCTTGAGGGTGCCCTTGACGTTATATGCCGTCGCCCCCTCTAAGATGGGGCAGCGGTCCTTGACCGCCTTGATGATCCGGTCTGCGATGGTCACGGGCACCACAGCGCTGTTATTTCCCATGGAGATATTCTGTTCTCCGGCGCGAAGCTCCGTTGCTTTGCCGAGGATATAATCGGCAAAAGCCCGCTCTTCCTTTCTGACGTTCTCTTCTTCCGGCGCCTCCTGTCTTTCGATATTTCGGGCGCGGTTTGCCCGCTCCACGGTGGCGTCGATCTGCCGGATCTGTTGTTCCAGCGCGTCGAATCGCGCCGATTCCTCGTCGGTGATCCCCCGGTTTTCGGTCTCGGCGTCGAGAATGATCTGGTTCAACTGTTTTTCCAGATCCCCTCTGGTTTCCATAAGTGCCTTGAGATTGTTCATTTTGACCTCCTCGAAAATAAAAAAGTGTATCAAAAAACCACCTTCCTTTCGGTTGGTGGTCTTTTTTCCTTATGATCGTTTAATCTGTCCGCTCTTCCTCGCTAAGCTCCTCATCATCCACCACCTCAAGCGGCGGCAAGAGCTCTCCTCTGTAATCCCACAGCTCGTCAAAGGTTGGATGAGGATTTTCGTCTAAATAAGCGGTCAGCGCCTCATCCATTCCCTCTTCTTCGGCATCATCTATGATCTCTCGGATCAGCTGACCCACGCTGCGTCCGGACAGGCTATATTCCGGTACATTTTCGTCTTCCAGCATATACTTTAACTGCTGTTCCATCTTTTCTATCCATTTGCTCATTTTACACTATCCTTTACTTCAACGGCTTTTTTCGGCCACGCCGAAGGATTCGGAAAATCGGTGAATATCTGGCAAAAAAGCCTTGCCCGTTCCTTTGTCCCGATCCTCATCTGTCGGTGAAGCACCTGCTATCCGGATCGTAGTCTTACCGCTCTTCCTCGCTAAGCTCCTCATCATCCACCACCTCAAGCGGCGGCGTAATGGATAAAAAATACTCGTCCAGTTCTTCTAATCCGGCGTCCGGATGTGCTTTCATATAGGACATCATTTCCTTTGTCACCCCATACTGTTCGGCGCCATTTGTTAAAAAAAGCAACGTCATATTCTCTGAATCGGAATAGGGCGCCCTGTCTTTTTCCGCTGCTCGTAAATGACGAATCACCGCTTTCGCATAAGAAGATAATTCTTCGGTCATAAATTGGTACCATCCTTTCTGGCCTTTGTAATTGCTTCTTCATTTCCCTCGATAGCGATCTTTCTATGGAACAAATAGCTTCCCGGCCCTTGTACGCTAAATTTGTAAAAGTGATTCCGATTAAAGTAGTTGTATACCTGCGGCCCCGCCGGAAGATTCGGAAAATCGGTGAAGATCTGATGGGAGAGCCTTGCCTGCTCCTTTTTTCCGATCCTTAAAACGGTTTTCCGTCCTTTGGTGCCCTTGCGGGCGCTCCCCCCTTTGCTGGCAAACCGTCCATTCGACGGGTCGTGATGTTTGTTGTATCTTAGCTCTATGGTATCAGCTTCTCCCCGGTTTTGCAAGGGTTCCTCTGCCTTTTCGGATTTCGGCGCCGCTCCCATAACGCTGGTTTGATTGGTGTTCGGCGTGTAGACCTCTTTGGTCCTCGGGTCGTACAGTACATCCTGGAGACCGAGCTTGATCCAGTTTAACCCTAACGGCTCTAAATCTTCCGCGTATCTCACCTCATCGATCTGCATAAAATTGGCGTCCAGCGCCGTTTTATAAGCGGAAAACCGGCTTTGCATATCTCCCTTTAACAGTTCCTTGGTATCAAAGGCGAAATAAAGGTTTCCCTTTTCCCGCTCTAAAAGCAGATCCCGGTTCAACGCGCACTGAATCGCCGTCATCAGCGGGACAGCGGCCAGCCGCGCCAAACTGGCGATATCGTTTTCCCCGGCGTTTCCCCCCATGACATTACTGGAAATATGGAAAATTTTGGCGAACTCTTCGGCGTTGGAACGCTTTTGCTCGTTTAGCTGCATCTCTACCGAGGTGTTGGAGGATTCCTGAAACTCGATCCCGTCGTTTAATACCACCACATTGTCGGTGCTGTTGCTGTAAAGATTGGCAAATCCCCTTTTTAGCTCATCCATAGACGCCTTATCGATCCTCTTTTGGGATTTCAAAAATCCCTTTTTATTTCCCCCTTTTTTCACTAAATACAGTTCAAAACAAAGGGACTGATACGCAACTTCAATGAGTGTGCTGCTCTCCTCGGTGATCGGGATCCCTCTGGCGCCATCTTTGGTATTGCGCAAAAGCTTTAAAAAATCATAAGGCGGATAGGTTTTCCCGGCAACACTGATGGCAAAATCCTTATGGATAGGGTCGTCGTTTTTCAAAATACTGACCCGCTCCTCATTGACGTAATACAGCCCGGAAATTTCCCCTCTCGTCCGTTCAATGTAAGCGTATCCCCCTTTCCCGAGGTAATAATCCCGCACCATAGCCCGCCAGAACTCGCTGGCGTTTAAGGTATCCCCCGTATCGTCGTTTAAAAGCCGCAAACGGGTATCGCCGAAAATTTCCTCGGCTTCCCCGCCGTTATCCCGATACAGCTTGATGGGCGTGCCGGCAACGATGCTGGCGATAAGATCGATACCGCCTGACACTGTGGGTACCTGGAGCGCCCGTTCTTTCGACGCTGTGTAACCACCTAATATCGCCTTTAATAGAGGATCATCGAAGGATATCTCCCCCGGCTGCCCTCTGATCTCCAAAAAAGCCTTTTTGATCCTGTGTTTCAGTCCCATATTTCCCCCTATGTCTGTATAATAAAGCCGTCGCTTCCGAAAAGCATATCCTGTTCGATGAGGTACACCGCATTGATCAGCGCCACCACCATATCCACTTTTCCTTCCGCTTTCTTTTTGTTGACATACATGTTTAAGTTGGTATCCCTGGTACAACGGGCATTTTGAAAATTGATCTCCAAAAGCCGGTTTTTGTCATAGCGAAAATCCCGGCTTAAAATTTTTTCCTTTAACAGCTTGGTGGGACTGTGCAAAACGCTGGAATGCTGCTTGATCTCGACGCAGGTGATCCCCTTTGATTCCAGCTTTTGCACGCTGGATATGGCATTGTACCGGTCATACCCGCACTGCATGATCTCAACGCCGTACCGCTCCTGCAAGGAGAGGATGAAGTGTTCGACAAACCCGTAATCGATCACTTCGCCCCCGCAGGCAAAGCAGCAGCCTTCCCGGATCAATCGGTCGTAATCCACGTTTTCCTTGTGGCTTTTTTTCTGCTTCTGATCCGCCGGCAAAAATCCCCATACTTTGGCGTACAGGGTACCCCCTTCCACCGCCGCCATCGCAACGGCGGTGTTGTCGTCTGTCTGGGACAGGTCAAGTCCGAGATACACCGGCCTTCCCCGCCAGAAATCGTCATCGATCGCCGCCTGGCAGGCCTGCACCCTGGTGATCTCCACATATCCTTCGACGCCAAGCCCCTTGTACTTGATGTTGTTATGCTTACAAAGGTAATTTTCCCGCTGATTTTCGTACAGCACCGCCATATTGCGAAGCTTTTTGATCGCTTCGAACACTTCTTTGTTGTTGACCGCCACCGGATTGCTCTGATAGATAATGAGGTCATTATGCTGCCATTGATCCTCCGATAAATACTCCGGGTCCGGCTCATATAAAAGCGCGAATCTCCGCTCCCCGTCGATGAGATGATCCAGCGTCTTTTTGGAGATATCGATCTCATCCAACATGGCGTTATCGTCGTTGGGATATTGGGTGGAGATGATAATCCCCAGCTTGGACCGCAAAGTGATCTGACTGGAGCGCATAGCGCCGATAGGATAGGCGTCCATAGCCCCCGCCTCATCCGCCAAAAATGCGTTGGCGAGTTTTCCGTCCATGCGATCGTTGGAATAAGCTAAAGGCGTGTATTCGCTGTCGGTGAGTTTACAGCGGATCTCGCTGCGCAATACCTTGAATACGCTTTCGTCGCTTAGCGCCGGGGAGCTTTTGATGATCTTGCGAATGGCAAGTTTGAGCTCGCTGGAAAGCTTCAAGTCCGGCGCCACCGAGAAAAATCGGGAAAATTGGGGCTCGGTAAGCATCAACAGGATGAAGATCACCGCGCTGTTGAAGGTTTTAAAATTTTTTCGCGCGATTTCCAAAAGAGCGGTTTCATAGTAGCGCTGCCCATCGGGTGTTTTGGTGCAAAAAACCGCCGTGATCAAAAACCAGGCGTAATCCTCTAACCCTTCGTACATACTGCACGCAAGATCCGGATGCACCATCAGCTTTAACAGCTTGCATATCTTCTGATATGTGTTTTCATCGACGAAAGCGCTTTTGTCTTTCCCGTCTACGATCCGAAGCCATTGTCTTGCCTGCTTTTTGACGTAGACCGGCGCTTTTCGGTTGTTCTTTTTTACACACCATCTGGCGTATACTGCCGCTTTGCCCTGCGCTACTGACTCAATTTTGATCTCCCCCTTAAATGAGCATGAAAAAAGCGCTATGCCTTTGCATAACGCTTCCGTTCCATTCAAATCAAAATCCCGGAACCGTTTCCTTGATTTCTTTTAAAAAATTTTTGGCTTTCTGCATCATGGTGTTTTCCTGCAAAAACTCGATACCTTTTTGCGTGATCTTCAGATTGATAAGCTTTACCGCATCCGCACTTCCCACAGCGGATGGAAAAGCGATCCCGATAATATAACCTTCATTGTAAAGGCTTTCCATAATATTTACCCAGTATCCCTTTGGGATTTTTAGAGCGTCCGATCCGAACCATTCCGTATCCGGCTGTTCCCCCGATTTAAAGCACGCATACAGGTAGGATAAGATCCGATACGCTAAAACAAAGTAATCGTCTTTCGCCATACTTAACTCTCCTTTTTTGATTCCTGGCTTTCCCGCCAGGCTTTCCGTGCCTGATTTAAGCTCATCCTATTTGCCCCGCCTTCATAATCGGGATCATTTCTTTTCCCTATTCCTCCACGATCTCAAAATCTTCCGGCGGGTACAGGTAGCCGGGTGGATACCCCTCTTCCTCTTCATCATATTCTGTAACGATACGATACCAGCCCTTTATTTTTTCCGAAATTTCCAGCACATCATAAACGTTTCCCTGGCGAAGACCCACAGGATCAGGCTCTCCGAGATATTTTACTTTCATGTTAATCGCCCTCCTTGATTTTTGCCCCTACGATCCCTACCGATGGCTCTTGGAACCAATGAATATGTACTTTCTGCGGTCCATTTCCAAAATCCATTATTCCGTTTCCGGCCGTATGCTGCCATGACCCTTTTTCCCCGCCATATTGGCGGATCAAATGATCTTCTACCCTCAAGGGGTTGGACCCCTTTCCGGCAAAATTATAAATGCCGGTTACTTTGGTACCAGGGACAAGACGATACCTGCCTTTAGAGCTTCTAATTTCTGGCATATCTTCGGCCCGCAAGGTACCGCCGTTTTTTCCAATCGCTTTCCTCGCTCCCGGACGGCTGCCGTTTAACTGCCCATTGGGCTTTTTCAGATAATCTCCTCTGCTCTCTATGATATCATGGGGAAAACCATATTGTAAACGGCAAAGCGCCAAAAGCCGGATGAAAAATCCTCTTTGCCTGATTTCCTTTGCCCGCTCTGTCATCGAAAAACGACGGATCTCTTCTTTTGTTTCATCCTCTTCATCCCCCGCCCTGACTTCCAAAGAAGTCGCCGGATAGACGGGATTCTTTTGGATGATCAATGAAATGTGATCCAGATCCAGATTTTTTACCTTCCGCAAAGGAAGTTCCCCTTCTCGACGGATCAATTCATCTTCCACATGACACATTCCAAAGCTCCATCCCTTGGCTTTTTTGTTTCTTAACTCCCATACCGTCTTTGGATCGGTGATCTTCGCCTGGGCATACAAACCGATATGATCTTCGTACAGCGTCAGCGTCCCGCTTTTTGTCTCCGCCAAAACCGTCCCTGGATCGTGATCCTTTGTCATAGTGATATTGTTTGCTCTTCCCAGCGCCCTTTCAAACGCCTGGGGTTCGATCTCTTCGATCACCAGCCCATGCGCAGTCATAACCGGCCGGCTTTTCTTTTCCGTCACATTGATATACCCGGAAACAAACGCCCCATCCCCTCTGATCTCTATGTTCATACTTCCCCCCTATGATGTTTCTTTTTCACGCAGCGCGGCAAGCAGAGGATTTTCCTGTTTTTTGGTGGTTTTCGGAATACTCCGCATCGCCGCGGAAATGGTCATGGCGCACTCTTTTTCGATGTCGAACATCATTTTGCGCTTTGCCTGGATCTGCTTATCCAAAGCGAGGATATTATTTTGCATCGCAACAACCAGCTTGTAGTAAGCAGACGGCGAAAGCGCTTTGGCGCCCTTGTCTTTGTATTCCTCTTTCAGCTCTTCCTGCGCCTGGAAAAAAGATATTTTTTTCTTTTCCATTTCGTCACATTCGGCGGTGAGCTGACAATACCGGTTGATGATCTGCTCATAAAGAGCGTCGTTTTTCCCAATCTTTTTGAGCAGGGCGTTGATCCGCAAAAATTCCTTGTGCGCCACCGGATTGTTTTTTACTTCGGCCCTTTCCCGCAGCGTATGACCTGTCATCAGCTCCTGCTCCGCCTCTTTGCGCTGCTCCATCTCTCCCTTGGTTCGATGGGACCTTTTTTCCTCGTTTAATACGTCGGTGGACTTGCTCGGCCTCGCCACATTGACACCTCATCTCTCCTTTTCCTCATTTTGGGAGTTTTTCTTTTTTCGAGGTGGCCGGGTGGTTTTGCAAAATTCTGCTCCAAAGGGCGTCTAACCCAGGGGGGAGCCCCTTTTCCCGCTCTGCTGCCAACTTCTTGAGATATTCCATAGGGATTTTACCGTTTTCCGCCTCTTTGTGGTGCTTTTGGCACAGACAGATCAGATTATGATTGCATAGCAGCAGGTCCGGACGATCCCGAAGTTTTTCAATGTGATGTACTTCCAGCTCTTTTGACACCAAATCTCCCTTGTTTAAGCACACTGCGCACAGATAATAGCTGCTTTTTTTGATCTCTTCGGACTTTTTTACCCAGGCAGCCGTATATCTCCCGCTCTCCTCTTTGGTTCGGCGATAACGCCTTTTCGGCTTTTTGTCACATGATATTCTGCTGTCGTGGATCTTCCCACAATAGGGACATGATTTCAGCATAATCTCCCGCTCCCCGCTCCCCGAAACCAGAAAAGCAGCCCTTTCGGACTGCTCTCCCTTGGAGGATACATCTGTATGATACCAATATAGCACCTTTTTTTGGCTCTGGGGTATCATTTTTTGCTTTTTCCCCGATCCCACCCTCTTGATTTCTCCTATATCAAGCTCACCCATAATGCCATGATATATCACTTTTTTGGCTCTGGGGTATCATCTTTCGGCATCAGGCCAAAATTTTGCGCTACTAATCGAATGAATTCGCCGTGCCAACGCTTGGCGGAAATATCGGAACAGGGGATTTTCATCGCCGCTCCGTTGATGGTATGAGTTTTATCCCAAAAAACAAGCTGGATCACCTTGATCCTGTCCGGCCCGTTAGGCAAGGAATATGTATAAGTCACAGCGTCCCGCACCGCCTCATACTCTTTTTGCTGGATCGGCGGCAGCTCTCTGAGCGCCGACGCGGCAGTAGGATCCGATCCCTTTCCGTTTCCACCGCGAGGCATTCCGGTGATCTGCGAAGAAATCGACGGATAGCGCATCAAATCGTGCTGGATCTTAAGAGAAGGATACCTTCGGATCATACTTTTGACGTAGCTCCACCATCCGTATCGTGGCTTACTCATCGGCATCACCGTCCATTTTCGCGCCGCAGTTAGGACAGTAATGATAATGCCTAATATTTGTACCGTAGTGTTCATACCCACAAGCAGAGCACTTGTCACCCTCAATCTGTTTTCTCCAATCCTCAAAGCAGCTTTCCCACTTTCCATGCACCACCGGCGCAACGTCTGCGGCTGGGATATTCCGCAATGCGCAGTAAAAATCCATCATAGCCTTGCACTCGTGGTCTTGATCTCCAATAATCAGTTTTACCGCAGCAATAGCCACTTCTCGATCAATATATTCAGCCATTGTTTTCCCTCTCTTTCATCGCTTCCTCTGCGGCTTCTCGGGTGAGAAATACGGTTTTGCCAAAATCGGACGGCTCAAGGCTTAGGCAAGCCCCCCTGTAGTTTTGAGCCGTTACAGATAGGTGCGCTCCTGTGCTGGAGATAAGCAGCGGGATGGCTACGGCTCGCATGTCGTAAACAGTACCGTTGAATATTTTGTACACCATATTGCCCGGCTTGCATGGAAGCACCACGCACCGCCCCTCCCGGTCAGCTTGCGCAAGCTCACGAAGACGGTCGAGGTTGTAGTTTTCTCCAAATAAACACGATAAAAATTTCTTTACTGATTCTTCGCCAACAACGCCAGTCCCATCTTTAAACTCACACTTGCCGCACTTTGTTACATCATCGCAAAAATTTTTCTTTCCGTTGCAAAAAAAACCTTTCCACGTTCATCTCTCCTTTACTGCATTAAGTACGCATTTTATAACTGCGTCTTTTAATTTTTTGCGATCTACTTCACCGACAACAGGCATTTCTCGGTTAAGCGTATGATTATAATAGGATCCGCTTCTAATTTTCCATTTACCGCTCATATTTTCGATGATATATCCTTTAGTCGCTTTAGCTTCCGCTTTTCCTGTCTTTGCTGGACAAACCGGAATAAAAAAAGCTGGTAAGAAACAAACGGATTTTTATATATTTTCATTTTTCCCCTTTTTCATACCGCAACGGGCACCATTTTGGACTTGTCTTGATTGTCGGATCATTTTCTCCTGGTGATGTAAAGCCGATAAACCCAGCCATTCGGGGGCTTTTAGGACATATTTCAAAAAATGTTTTTTTTGCTTTTGGATGATTACAAACGCAGCCAGCTCTTCTGCCTTTGAGATGTAAATTATTTTGTGTTGTTTTTGCACGGCTTGTTAATACCAAAAACTCGCATTTTCTGCATATAGGTTTTTCAATTTTCATTTTCTATCACTCTCCCTACTCCGTATATGTTGCTTAAGGTATACAGAAGAAAATTTATCTATCGCACATTCAGCTGCTAAAAATCTTCTTTCTGCGACTTCGATTATTTTTTCTTTACAATCGATTACTTTTTCAGCAAAATCTAACTGTATAATCAAATCTTCAATAGCGTCGGCAGCACCACGCACCGTCCGTCCCGGTCAGCCTGTATCAGTTCAAAGAGACGGTCAAAGTATATGTCCCTTCCCCTTGTTTGACACTTAAAATTTTTGCATGTATGATCTTCGCCTTCTAAATAACAAAGTTTCCCGGCGTTAGCACAGTAATTTTCACATAATTCTGCGAGCACTTCGTCTGCGTCTGCATTATCGATGCCGTATTCAGCACGGATCCTTTCAATGTCCCCAAACACTCCTTTTAGCTGCTGCTCCAAAACGATTGCCCGATCAGCCAATTCGATAATAGCTCTGGCAGCTTCCATACACAGATCCATAATTTCCAGAGTTGCCTTGTCTCTGTATAGGCTTTCCGTCCTTAATCTTTCAATCAGTTCATTGTAGTTGATATCAATCATCCTTTCCATCCCCCAAAGCGAGCTGACCGGTTTTATATAATTGGTACAGCGTTTTCCCTGTGCGATCGGCAAGATAGGGTAAAAATACCTGGTCCATCTCTACCTGCCCGGATTCAATGAGCGCCATTTGCGCCATGACCCAATCCCGTATGTTTCTCCAGGCTGTTCTTTCCGCTTGCCCTTTTATTGCTTTTACCTTTTGCCGGTCAAAAACCGTTTTCACACCATCCACATTCGCAGATAACAGAAAGCTGAAAAATCCTAACGGTGTTTCTATCCCAAATGCGACACTTACAGGCTGTCCAACATCATCATACTCGATCATGATCCGCTTTGCTCCATGATTGGCAAGAGCACCCTGAATCTCTCCGAGGCTCTGATACACATCCACCACGGTAGTATAATTTTTAATCGGCACTTCTATCATTCCTTCTTTCTCACATCGTTTCAAAACGTTACATATTTACAAGGCTTAAGAAAAGCTGACTTGGTATCAGCTTTTTTCATTCGGCTTTGTCCTTTTTCGTTTCGGCGGTATTTTTACATATTTAAAGTACAGGTACCCATACTGGGTCTTTTGTGCATCGACCAAGATATATCCCTTGGGAGCACGCGGCGGTCTTTCAGCGGTATACTGCCTTTTTACCATCGTTGGCGCTTCCTTTTGCGGCTGCTTCGCGTTTTTCGTATGCTTGTACCGATGACCGCCCTGTTCCGGCGTCCAATGGTCGAACAGATAGTTGGCAAGCCCCGTGTAGTCCTGTCCGTGATCCACGCCGTTATAGTAGTTGTGGGCTCGAAGCTGATCCACCCGGTTGACCTCTCCCTGTCCCCATTTTTCGATAATGGCATCTTTCGGGATCCCGCTCGACAGCATGTGATAATGGATCCGGGATGTATTTTTTCCCCGCCCCATATAGATAAAGATGACGGCGTCCGGGTAAGCATATTTCAGCCGCCGAAAATATCGATCCCGAATTTTTTTCGCTTCCTGAAAGGTATGTACTTCGTGGTCATTATCCAATGTCAGGGTACTGTAAAACGACGCGGCATCAAAGTTCTCGTTGACTAATTGCTGATGCCTTCTCCTGGCGATCTGCCGGCGATGGGCTTCCCGCTCTTCCTCGGTTTTGAAACGGGGACGGAAAGAACTGTTTTTTGCGTTCCGCCCGTCCCCTTTTATCGTCATCACTTCCTGCTCACAAACCACACCGGAAAAGATGCGCCGTTTGACCCGTACCATACTGATATCCTCTCTTTAACAATCCCCGCTGCAATCCAGCCTGCTGCAATGCAGACATCGCTGGATCTGCTCTTTGGTATCTCCGCCTGGAACCCTTTTCGGCGTCCCCTTGGTTCTTCCTTTTGCTGCCGCATTGACCGGAAGATTTCTTTTTTTCCTAAAATATCCGATGGTACAAGGGTGGTACCCGACTTGTTTTCCAATCTCGCGATCGCTTTTTCCCGCTCGATACAATGCAAGAATTTTCTCTTCTTCCTCCTGCGTCATAACCGTGCTCCTCTCCAATGCCTGTCTTTATGTTCATCCTAACATCTGGGTCATTACCGCATGTATCTGCCGATCGTTGAGCCCACAAAACTCCTCTCCATCGACACCGGCCGCCAAAACAGTGCCCACAAAATCAACGCCGCAGCACTCAACATTGTGGGGCAAGCCCATCAGTCTTCCTTCTTCGTTGCAGATGAGACAGAGGTCCTCAAAGAGGGTCACCGTCTCTATGTATCCTCCGACCGCTTCCTGAAACGCCGAAAGGGTGTTTTCGATCTCTATGATCTCCGGCGACTTCCCCGGATCTTTTTTCACGATTTTCATCTTTGATCTCTCCTATAATCTCCGAAATGACCTTCCGTACCATCACCCAAAGCTCAAAGTCTTTTCTCTGCTTGTCCGACAATGGATCACCATAGGGGATATGGTAGTCTTCTTTGAACCGGCGGTAAAATCTGGATATCACCGGATGGGAAATATCCAGACGAAACCCGTATGAGTTCAGGATCGGAAGCTTCAATAAACGATGGTACGCTTCGATGAGGATATCGATCTGCTGATCCTCATAAAACGGTTCCAGCTCCTTATACTTTGCCATCTCTTACTACCCCCGAAAAGTCAAACTCCACATCGCTTTCGCCAAAGAGGGCTTCCACCGCCGTAAATGCGATGTAAATATCTTCCTTGGTGCAGTTTTCTTTCAGGCCTAATGTGATCAGGCGGTAACTTTTCGGCGGAACGTCCAAAAGATCCAGCATCCCGCTCAGCTCGCTTTGATTCTTCTCCGTCATCCGCTTGTCCGGCGTCTCAAATCGAAAGCGGTAAATCTGCCGGAGCGTGATCGCCAAATGATAAGACGCCTCTTGGCGATATAAGATCACATTTTCTTTCATCAGTTGCATTTTCTTTTCCTTTCCGGTCATCTCTGCGCCGCACAAGCGGCAACTGCAAGCCCAAATAAGTAAAGAATCATCCATAAAAGGCCTTTCCCTAATTCCATAGTCGCCTGCTCTATGCTTCCAACAGTTCCCAAAAATCCGAAGAAGCAAAGGAACGCAAGCAAGGCGAAAAACGTCCTTTTCATATGTACGCTCCTTTACAGATACGGAAAAATTTCCGCCATAGGAATGTGGCACTTATTGGCAATCGCCCGAATTTCCTTGATCGTAAGCCGCTCGGGGCGTCGCTTGCGGCCATAAAATGTCCCCAAGCTGCATCCCATCGCCTCAGAAAGATCATCGTTGGATATGGAATAAAGTTTTTGATATTCTTCGATCTTCGCAATCAAGCGGATGTCCCGCTCATTCTTCGGTAACTTCGGCATACCTACTCTCCTTTCTCTGCTATTGCAATTCCTTTTATCCGTATTTAATACGATTTCTGAATTATCATCAGTATGATCGTAACTGCGTTAAGTACGATCGCGGCAATTCCCATGCCCAGTATCGCCCATTGAATCACCTCATACAGTACGGGGTGATTTTCTTTTAACCAGTGCCAAAATCTCACTTCCACATCCCCCTCTCTTCCTCATCCGCTTATCAAGTCGTTTCTTCCAGAAATTTCCGCAGGATTGGAGATGCTATGGAAACAGCTAACACAATGATGGAAATCCACATTGGAAAATTCGGATGTTTTTCTCTAAAACTCATCCCCTCACCTCCTCTCTTCCTCATCGTCGTTAGCGTTAGCGAAGGAAGCTTGTCCGCCCCTTGAGCCTGTGCTATAATCGGGGCAGAAAGGGGGTGAACTTGATGAATCGAAAAGTTTTATATCAACACACAGCTTTCTGTCCATACCATCATTCTCCACATTCGATTTCTGTAACTTATGCAGAAATCCATGCAGTTGGGCAGAAGAACCCGGGATATAAAGCGATCTCCTATTCCTGTGATTGTTCTGGCGCTTGCCCCTATCCGTCGCAGGACCCATATGGCCGATGCCCAGTGTATCTTACCGCTCCTTCTGCACCAAACTTAAAGTAACATTATGGTCTTGAAGTATGGGATTCAGGATATCTATCCATGGATATCCTAATTTGTGGCAGGCTTCCTGATTTTTGCATCCTTGACACGGTGAACCAAAATCAGGAACTCTGTCATTTTTTATCTCTTCAACCCATACGGCAAAATGCTGCGCAAGGCAATGGATTCCATATTCGCGTGAAAAAATAGGATCATCCATTGCTCATCATCCCCTCACCCTCTCTCTTCCCCATCGTCGTTAGCGAAAGCTTTCGGCGAATGCTTTTTAATGTTGGCATTTAGTCTACATTATCGGCAAAAAAAATATTCACCCTCTCCTGTTCGGTAAGATTCAAAAGCCGATAAAGACGTTGGATCTCATTCGCTCGAAATTCGCTTTTATTATTCAATTTATTGAGAAATCCCTGATATGTAAGCCCGATTTTCTGAGCGACAAATTGCATTTTATAGCCCGAGCTTTCTATCTTATTTCTCAAAAGCGATGTGTTGGTCATTCAATTTCACCCCCTGCACAAATTGTGGATTTTTTGTCTACATGCAATATTTTAGCATTGTGTTGGCTAATTGTCAACACTTTTTAATTAAAAAATAAATTATTGTTGACTTTTTTTCAACCTGCTTATATAATAAAAGAAAAAAAGGGGGGATGATATGTCTACTATAGGAAAGCGTATCCGA
The DNA here is from genome assembly GCA_944385915.1 of uncultured Clostridia bacterium. Taxonomy (GTDB): domain Bacteria; phylum Bacillota; class Clostridia; order Oscillospirales; family Ruminococcaceae; genus CALXGT01. Next base: position 27,705 of record CALWZB010000011.1, read on the forward strand.
GAAAGACGGCAGCAGTTGGGATTGTCTCAGGGTGAATTGGCAAAACGGCTTGGATATAAATCCCGATCGTCTATCAACAAAATTGAACTTGATCAAAGGAATTTGACACAATCTAAAATCCGAGCGATTGCTGATGCCTTGGAAACGTCCCCTTCTTATATTATGGGATGGGAAAATCAGGCAAAAAATTTGGGTCCTGTCCCTCAGACCAAAAAAATCCCTCTGATTGGTACTATTGCATGCGGTAACCCTATTTTAGCGGAAGAAAATATCGAAGAGTATGTAAATGCTCCAAAAGGCGTCAATGCTGATTTTTGTTTATACTGTCAAGGCGACAGTATGATCAATGCAAGGATTCTGGACGGAGATATTGTTTTTATTAAGCAGCAGCCTGATGTAGACGATGGCCAGATTGCCGCCGTGCTGATCGACAATGAAGCAACTTTAAAACGGGTTTATCATAACCAAAGCGGCGGTGTGACCTTGGTGTCAGAAAACCCTGTATACGCGCCTATGGTCTTTACGTCTGACAATTGCAACGAAGTTCGAATTTTAGGAAAAGCTATCGCCTTTTTAAGTAACATTCACTAAATTGACAGCAAAGGAGTATGAAAAATGACTACAAACGACATCGCAGCCATTATTGTCTTACTTGTGATTTTGTTTCTAATTTTTCTCCTACTGTATGTGCATAAAAAAGATAAGCAATTAAGGTCTAATTATGAGCTGAAATTATCCATAGAGCAAAATTATGGGCAACCCCTTACAAATTTTGAAGATAACCGCGCGAAATGGAGATCTGTAATTCCCGAATATCGGCCTTATTATGATGAGTTATTACCGCCTGATTACGTAGTGTTTGATCTAGAGACATCCGGTCTAGATCCGGAAAAATATGAAATTGTTGAAATCGGTGCAATACGATACAAATGTGGCGAAAAAGATGCAGAATTTCATACATATGTAAAACCTTCGTACCCCATTCCATCAGCTGCATCTTCCGTAAATAAAATTACGTCTTCTATGGTATCTTCAGCTCCAACATTTGATGAAATACGATCTAGTTTTTTGAATTTTATTGGCGTTCTACCCTTAGTTGCACACAATGCTCGTTTTGATGTTCATTTTCTTCAAACTGAATTAGGACATCATATTGAGAACTTAATCATTGATACCTTAAAACTTTCCAGGGACTTTTTCCCATATTTGTCCAATCATAAGCTCGAATCTTTAAAAAAACATTTCAATATACAGAGTGACTCTCATCATGCATTGGACGACTGCATTGTTACCGCTTATCTCTACCAAGAATGTCAGCGTTTAGCAAAAGAAAGATGGTTAAAAAACCGGCCGACTATTGATTTGTCGCTTCCAAATGATAGTCATATTATGGCGAAACCGCAAAAAGAATATTATGATACTCTTTTTAATCTACTATCTGAACATAAAAGGCCATGCAATATTCGCGCTATCTTTTTTAAAAACCAGAAAGATTTTTCAGTTAATATTGGTCATCTTCGTCTATGTAAATTCGTGTTTCAAAAATCTGGTGTATTCATAGTGTTACCTTTTGAAAATCAAAGTGAAAAATTATTGCAGGGTAAAGTTGAATATGTTATATCTAATAACAGCTCTCATAATGTCAAAATCGCCCTGCCATCACCTGAATCTTTGCTACCTATATCCGATCTTCTTTTCCAAGTTTATGACGATATCAGATCCAATTTTCAAGATGAAACAATAGAACAATAAAAAAACTCCCGCTCTCTGCCCCACAGAGAGCGGGAAAAGAGCAGCTCGACCAAAAAGGTACAACGCCGCCATCCAAAGGTATTGTACCCCGTTTGGGCGGGCTTTGTCAAGTGCGCTTAAAAGGGGGATTATTTATGGCGATCGCAAAAAAACAAAAGAGCGGGAAATGGCGCGTGCTTGCCTATGTCGGGAAAGGCGTAACAAAGTCCGGATATAAATCCTTTACCGCGGATACAAAAAAAGAAGCGGAACGCCTTGCCGCCGCCTACTTGTCCGAAGCGGAGCATATGAAAACCGGGAAAATAACGGTGGGCGAAGCGATCGACAAGTATATTGAAAGCAAGTCGAATACCCTTTCTCCAGCTACCATAAAAGGATACAAAAACATCCGAAAAAGCCATTTGGAAAAGCTAATGCCAATGCGAATAGACCGCTTAAATAAAGCAAAGATCCAGGAAGAAATCAACCGGGAAGCCGCCAAAAATTCACCGAAAACCGTGCGTAATATTTGGGGCTTATTGTCCGCCGTTTTGGATTTTTTTGACGCCCCGGTATATAAGATCACTTTGCCGCAAAAAGAAAAAAAGGAAATGAAAATTCCATCTCCGGCGGAGCTTAACGAAATTCTTTCTTATTTTTCAAAACGGGACCCAAAGATGTATCTTGCTACTATGCTGGGCGCTTTTTTGGGGCTTCGCCGGTCGGAGATCGCGGCGCTGCGCCGCGGAGATTACCAGTCTGGTGAACTGTCCATTTCCAAAGCCATGGTAATGGACGCGGGAAAAAATTGGATTATAAAGCAGCCAAAAACCAAAGCGGGAAACCGGAAGGTGAAAGTTCCGGATGTAGTGGCGGCCGTTTTAAAGGAGCATATCGAAGATCCGGATTCTTTTTTGGTGGGATTGGACCCGGAACGAATTTCACACCGCTTTATCCGTGCCCGGGAAAAGCTGGGGCTTTCCTCGTTCCGTTTTCATGATCTTCGCCATTATTACGCCTCGGTAATGCTGGCGCTGGGCGTTCCCGATAAATACGTTATGCAGCAGATCGGCCACGAAACCAACGATATGCTCAAGACGGTTTATCAGCATACGATGCAAGATAAGACCGACGAATTTTTTGACCGTCTGAACGATTACGCAAAAAATACAACGCAAAATACAACGCGAAAATAAAACAATCCATTATTTGCGGGGTTTATTTGCTTTTTTCCTCGGGTTCGAGCCCCCCTGTCTCCACCAGTCGAGAGCCTCGACGCGCAATTCGCGCTCGGGGCTTTTCTGTTTTATCTGAAAAAAGTGCTCGCGTCGATACCAGCGCTTTTTTAATCCTTTGTTCAGTGGTCGAGAGCCTCGACGCGCAATTCGCGTTCGGGGCTTTTCTATTTTATCTGAAAAAAGTGCTCGCGTCGATACCAGCGCTTTTTCAATCCTTTGTTCAGTGGTCGAGAGCCTCGACGCGCAATTCGCGTTTGGGGCTTTTTTCTTTGCGAGCAGAACCGCACGAGATGATAACAGGCATTTTTTCGTTTCCGGAGACAAAACCGTCAAAATTACATGCAATTTTGACGGTTTTTTATCATGCGGCTTGTTGTATTGTTGGCGCCGATGTGATACCATAAAACATAGCATCGGGTGCAGAGCCGAACAGGAAAAAAAGGCAGCGGCTTTGCAAGACAAGGCCGCTCCTTTCCTATGATACATAAGAATAGGGAAAGCGATACGGGAGGGATTTACCGTGTATCGAGAACTTTTAAAGGAACAGATCAAAAAGGTGGATTGGGCAAAACTGCAAGATCCCTGCCCGGAAGAGGAGATTACACAGGCGGAGAAGGTGGTAGGCTATCCCTTTCCCGATGATTTGAAAGCGCTGCTTCGCGAAACAAACGGAGACCGCTGGTTTTTGCTGTCCGCAAAAGAGATCATCGAAAATGTTGAGAGGAACAGAAGCATTTTTTCCGAATGTTTCGAGCCAGACGAATATCTTGAAAAAGTCGACAGATACATCTTTTTTGCTACCAATGGCTGTGGCGATTACTATTGCTACCGCGTTTTGGAAAACGGCAAAGTGGATTCATCCGCTATCTACATTTGGGAACACGAAGAGTTTGAAGCCCATTATGTGGCAAAAGACATTAAAGACGCGATCATCAAATATTACAATGATGAAATCTGATTCGGAACGTAAGAATAAAAATGATATGAAGTTCCGTACGGGCGATTTCTATTCCCTTGCTGTAATCCTGCAAGAACTTTGCGCTCCAAAGCGGATAAGAAGCTATTGTATCAAAATTAGAAGCATGTGCCCAAAAACACCGCAGCCCCGATACGTTCGGTATCAAAGCTGCGGTGTTTTATTTTTCCGGGCATGGATGAACAAACAGGATTATTTCAGAAGATCCTCTTTCGTGAGTTCTCCGCTGTAAAATTCCTCCTGTCCGCAGTAAAAACGTCCGCCTATGGGAGAAAACTCCAGTACGCAGTAATCCGGGTCATCAATGCCTTTTGGATAATACTGCTCGTCTCCATCCTCCCAGATTTTTTCTCTGGCTTCACGATCGGTGCGAACCTGCATATACCCCTTTAAAGAAAGCGCCAGAAACCTTTTGGGATCGCAAAAATATACGCATGCCTTGGCGTTTTGGATAAAGTCCTGGGTGCGCTGTGCGGAAAGGTTGGTAGAAAACCAGAAGGTTTTTAAGCCGTCGCTTCCCTTGGTCGCAAACACCGCCTTAATGCTGGGAAAACCGTCCTCTGTGACTGCGGCGATATAGGCTTCCGAGGACGTCGCTACCATTTCCTTTAGTTCCTGCCACGTCTCTTTTTTCATTTGGTTCATTTTGATTCCTCCTCTTCTAAATTTTTAAGGATCCGCATAAGCCGGTCCTCAAAGCTCACGATTTCCTCATCGGAAAACCCTTTGTAAAACAGGTAGTTCATCTCCATAGAAACTTCTTCATACTGTTTTTCCATAACCCGCGCTTTATCCGTCAGGCGGATCCGGATCCGCCTGCGGTCGTCTTTGTCAAATTCCCGCAGGATATGTCCCTTTTTTTCCATTCTGTCCAGCATACTGGTCAAAGTCGTTTTTGCCAGTCCCGTCCGTCGGGAAAGCTCTACAGCAGATAATCCGTCTTCCTTCCACAGTACGAACAAAATCCTTCCCTGTGCTCCGTTAAATTCCCTGATCCCTGCCTGTAACAGTAATTTTTCGAAAACCCGCCCCTGAATCTGCTTGATTTGCGAGATCAGAAAGCCACCCATTGTCTGTTTCACATTATACACCTCTATGAGATTATACTATATAGTACTATTTTTGTCAACCTGTTTTTTCTTGTTTTCCTTTCTTCTTTTTGTTATAATGAAAAAAAGGAGGGATTTCCTTTGATCGACAAAAACGATAAACCATCCGCACAATATGGCTGTTTTCTGATTATTCCGCTGAAATACGATCCATCCTCTTTCCAACACTCCCAATTAGAGGCAATAGCGCAATATGCGCCTTTAACGACGATGGATCTCAACGAAAACGTAAAGGCGATGATGGACCGATCTAATGAAGCGGCCATAGGGTCTCGCTACATCATTTCCCAAAAACACCTGATCCGCGCGTTGGATAAGAAGCTTTCGCCGGATGAAGACGGCGTTTTTTTTGTGCAAAACGGGGACAAGGCCTTTCCATTTCAAATCGCTTCCTCGTATCTCTACCTGTTTCATACCCGGATCGCTTTTCTTTGTCTGAGCATTTCCTTTGATCAGATGGAAACGCTGTACGCCATCTGCAACCCGGGATTTGCCCAAAACGACGCGTCCTTTTTTACGGTCAGTCCCTCCGGCGACAAAATTTTCTTTTC
>CALWZB010000012.1 GCA_944385915.1 uncultured Clostridia bacterium
TTGCAAAAGTTTTAAGATTATGCTATCATTGTGTTGTAAAACAATGTTGGTTGACATCCGTGAGATGTTAAATAGAATTCGAGGAGAGATGAATATGTCTTTTTGCAGCAAATGTGGTACTCAAGTAGACGAGAATAGCCGGTTTTGTCCTTCTTGCGGTGCAGAAGTGAATACGTCGGCTTCTTCTGGCGGCGCTAATGCTTCCGAGAAGATCAATAACACTTTCAACCAATTTACGAACACGGCGGATACCACTGGAAATTATACCGCAGAAGAAATTCAAAGCGGAAAAGGAATGAGCGTGCTGTGTTATCTGGGATTTTTGGTGTTGATTCCTCTTTTTGCCGCGAAGGATAACCGGTTTGTACGGTTTCATGTAAACCAGGGATTGGTTTTATTTATTGTTGAGGTCTTGTATGGGGTAGCGTATTCGATTTTAAGTGCGATCCTTTTGGCGATTTCCTGGCGTTTGTACTTATTGACTTCTATCCTGTCGCTGGTAAGCTTGGTATTTTTCGTTTTCCTCATTATTGGTATTGTCAATGCGGTTAACGGAAAGGCGAAGGAGCTTCCCTTGATCGGCGGGATCCGACTGATCAAATAAAAGTGTAAGGAAAAACCGGTATCAAAGGATACCGGTTTTTTTGTACGACTTTTTAGAAACGAACTGTCCTTGGCTCCGAAGTAAAAGAGCTGAAGGTCGCGGTTACATCTTTTAAGTACAGCACTTCCATCAGGCCGTCATCCGCCGAATACATTCTTGACAGAGAGGGATTTGCAGCGAGCATAGCGTCTCTCGCTTCCTTCCGCTCGTCCAGTACCGCCGTCGCTTCTACCCGCAGCCAATTGCCGTTTTGGTCCATAGCGCAGATCTCAGTTTTGGGATTGGCTTTCAGCTGGGCGAAAACGTTCTTTTGGTTGTTGGTGACGATATAGAGCTTTCCTTCGAATTCACAGACCGCACCAAAAGGACGCACCCGGGGTTGGTCTCCTTCTACCGTCGCCACATAGAAGGTATTTTCCTGTAAAAATTTGAGTACTTCAGTCATAAAGATCTCCTTTCGCTTGTTGAATTTTTGCCATAACCATTGTACCAGAAAAAAGCATATTGTGCAATAGTTAGAAAATCCCCTTTTCTTTCAGTAGGCCGTACAGTTCCCGGTCGGTATAGATGCAAAAGCGCTCGATTTTTTCTTTCTCGGCCCGTTTTTCCAGCAAGGTCAAAAACAGATCGTAGTAATCTCCCTTGACGCCAGATTTCCGCGCCAGGCCGGAAAGCGTTTTTTCATGGAAGACGCGAAGGGATTCCGTGGGCGATTTTTCCCGTTTGAGCAGCTGGTAAGCCAGTTTTTCCGTCATGGTGCGATGGATATAGTACCGTTCGCCGTAAAGGCCATACAAAAACCGCTTTCCGTCGTAGTAGCCCAACGTTATATTTTGCTTGCAGGAATCTTTGTCAAAATGCAAAACACTCCCCAAATCCTCTTTGGGCGCGATGGTGTAAAGATGAACGTCTTTTGGAATCTTTACCCGCTTTTCGATCCCTACTCCGTAGATGCGGATCACAATAATATCCTTATAATCCCGCTGGATCAAAGAACTGATAGGAACCAGATCCTGGACGCCTCCGTCGGTCAAAAGCTTATCTTGGATCTTTTCCTGGCGGAAAAGAGGAAATTGGGCGCTGGCTAAAAGCAGTTCGTGGATGGAACCTTCGGGAAGGGTTTTGACGTCGATGTCCAGTTCCTTTTTATCGGTCACGGAATAGGTCATAATATAGAGATCTACATCGCTGCTGCGGATGGTTTCCTCGTCGACTAAATTTTTCAGCCAGTTGCGCAGGGGGGTTACGTCGATACCGCCTGCTTTCATAGTGTCAATGACATATTTACCCAATTCGATCATGTCAGAAAAGGAGAGCTTTTTTTGAAAGGCTTTTCGAAGCAACTCGTCGTCAGCATTCATCACCTGTGAAAAGCGAATGGTGCTCCAGATCTCTTCCGCTTCCTTTTGCTTTCGCATCGCCATCATTGCGCCGTTTAACGCGCCGACCGAAGAACCGGAGACCGCGTTATACCGGATCCCGGCTTCTTCCAATGCTTTCCATACACCAATTTGGTAAGCGCCTTTGGCGCCTCCGCCCTCTAAGGCGATGGCATAGGTTTTTGAAGGATCAATTTTCAGTTCCATTTTTGCTTCCTCCTTTTTCCAAAATCAAGATCAGAAAAGGAAAGGGCGTACACAATCCTCTGCGTACACCCTCTTGCCTTTCTTATGATTGAATCCATCCAAAATATGCGAGCACCGCTACTCCGAGGACAATCCGATACCAGCCAAACACGGAAAAATCATGTTTTTTCACATAGTTCATCAAAAAGCGAATCACACCTAAGGAGACTACGAAGGCAACCGCCATCCCCAAAAGCAGGATTCCCATTTCCGTGGGAGTAAAGTCAAAGCCAAATTTCAAAAGCTTGAATACACTGGCGCCCAACATTGTGGGGACTGCGAGGAAAAAGGTGAATTCCGCCGCCGCCGTTCGGGATACGCCGATGAGCAATGCGCCGACAATGGTAGCGCCGGAACGGGAGGTACCGGGGACCATGGATAAAATCTGGAATACGCCGATCAAAAAGGCGGTCCGGTAATCAATAGCCTCTAAGGTCTGGATCGCCGGTGTGCGGTGTTTATTGCGCCGTTCGATGACAATAAACAATACGCCGTAAAGGATGAGCATCGCCGCGATCACGGTAGGGGTCCCGAAATGTGCCTCTAAAAAATCGTCTAAGAATACGCCCGCGACCGCTGTTGGAATAAAGGCGGCGATCACCTTGAACCAGATGGAAAAAATATCCTTTTGGATCACCGGCTTTTCCCGGAAATGAAAAGGGAACATCCTTTTGAAAAAGATGACCACAACGGCGAGAATGGCGCCAAACTGGATCACCACAAAAAACATTTCCTTGAAGCTTTCCGACATATGAAGCTTTAAAAACTCGTCGATCAGAAGCATATGCCCGGTGCTGCTGATGGGAAGCCATTCGGTAATGCCCTCCACGATGCCCAAAACGATCACTTTTATGATTTCCCAAAAATCCATACTGTGCCTCCCCAAAAATGATTTTCTCTTTGGATACAATACCCTATCTTGGGTTTGGTGTCAAGTTTTTCGCCTTCATTTGCGAAAAAAATTCATTTTTCTGTTTCTTTGTTTGTAACAAAGGAAGGATCGTGATAACATGAAAGGCAAAAAAGGAATTGCGCTTTTTCTCAGTCTGCTTTGCATCGTTTTTTCTCTTTGCTCTTGCAGCGACAAAGGACAGATCCAGCGAAAGCTCAAACAGTTTGAAGGTGCAGCAAACCTGTTGAATACCGAGGATATGATGGAGCTTATCTATCCGAAAACCGCCGATATGATCGAATCCGCGGCGGGAGTCGTCGCCTTTTTTACCGGAGACAGTTCCGATGAGCTTTTGGACGCGTTAGCGGAAAATCTATTTGGATTCAGCGGGGACGGCATGTTTTCCTCCCTTCAGATCCAGACTAAGGATATTCTTATCGACGGGAATGAAGCTACCGCCAAAGCGATCCTTAGCTATCAAAATAGCGGCGAGCTGGTGGAGACCGAGGGAACCTTTTATTTTAAATATTATGCAGAAGATTGGTATTTATCCGGTTTTTTGCCCGGTTAAGGATTGAAATTGACAAAAAATTACGGTACAATGAAGAAAACACAGTAAAGTGGTGAGACGATGTACCGGATTTCTGAACAGGAATTTTCCATTATGACAAACGAGCTGCTCGACGAAGAGCCGGTGTGTTATGATATGCTTTGCCATATCGTAGATCAAACCCTCCGCCGCGCAGTGTCTACTTGGTGCTATAACGACTTTGATCTTCGGGGGAAGGGATTAGAGGAGGATATCCTGCAGGATATCAAGCTTCGTGTCATCAAAACGGTGGTCCCCTTTTTCCTTTTACGGGAAGGTACATTGAATAATGATCCAGTGGGATTTCAAAAATGGCTGTATACCGTAGGTGCGAACATCAAGCGGGATTACAGCAACCGGTTTCGAAAACAGCTGTTTTCCGAGACAGAGATCGACGAACGGATTCCGGGCGGGGAAACGGAAGAGATCCTGATTTCCAAAGAGCGTATCGCTTTGTTGAGCCGGGCGGTGGATATTGTGTTGAACTCGGATACCAGGATCTATAAAATTTTGACCTGGTTTGCCCAGTCGCTATTGATGCTGCGTTTGGATGTCACAAAGATCGAATCCAACCTGCTGATCCTTTCCCGGTTTTCCGAGACAACGTTATCCGAGATGCTTTCTATCCTTTTAGCTGAGGCAAAATCTCTGCCGTGGCTGGTGATCGGCGGGGAGACGGTGGAGCGGCTTCGGTCCGCTCTTTTGGAAAAACGGGAGGACGGGATTCCCTTCGGCGCATGTCAGTATCAGGATTTCTTTATGAAAAAAGGCGGAAAAGCGACCATTAGTGACTGGGTCAACCGGATCAATCATAGCATAGCGAAGCAGGTGAGTCGATGAAACATTTATCAACGGATGAGATTTTGGATTTTGTGACTTTGGAATCGTTGGACGAGGATGGGTTCGCTTTATCCAAAAGGGTCAACGAGCATATTCGGAGCTGTCCGTCATGCATGCAAAAGGTGACCGCTTTTTTGGAAATCCACGATGAACTGGAAAAAATCAAAAGGCTCTCGCTTACTCGAAATGTTTCTTATCGCCTGGTTTCATCCCGGGAGGAGGATCGGGAGATCCAAAGGCTTTTAAAGGAAGTGGGAGAGAACGCAAGGGAGGGGACTAAGCTTGAGCTGTAATCAGGTAACGATACACGTCCATCAGGACGGTCTTTCCCTTCCGCTGCTTTTGAGCCGGGCAGAGGAGACTCTTTTGTGTTTTCGCTGTATCCGCAAAGAAGACAAGGCCTGCACCTTTTCCTTTATCGCTTCTTTGCCCGATGGGGAAGAGGAAGTCTATCGCCTCATTGAGGAGGTTTGGAACCGAAAGCCCCAGGATCCTTCTTTTTCCGTATTGGTAGAGAAGGATCTTTTTCATCCCGATACGCCGGCTTTGGATGAAGAAACGGCGGTATTTGACGAGATCCATCATTTGATCGGCTGTGATGAATGGAAGGAATTTATGGACGAGCTTCGTCTGGTGGCGCTCCAAATCGTACAAAACCAGACCTACGACGTCTTTTTGTCCCAAAGCTTTCTTTTTTCCATCAACGACGGGTATGGCCTTTCCACTTTTTTACGGCTGTTTGCCAAAGCGGTAGATGTCCTTGGGCTGTTTGTTTTCCGGGACAAAAATCCGGTGGTGGAATATACTTTGCCCAAACCCACAAAAGAGGATGACGGACTTTTCGGACTGGATAGCTGCGTTTCGTGGTTTCAAAAGCCCGGAAGGCTGATCTGTTTAGATATCAGCGAATGGATGGGAAATACCGAAGACCGGGAGTTTAAGGAATTTTTGTCCCGGGTAGAGGATTATGTCCAAAACAATCTGGTGGTATTCCGGATCCCTTTTGTGGAAAAAGAGGTTTTAGGACAGATCCAGAGGAGCCTGGGAGATATTTTGTTTATACGGGAGATCACCTTTCCTCCGTATACGGTGGACGAGCTTTTGGCTTACGGGGAGCAAAGCTTTGCCCGGTACGGATATAAGCTGGAGCCGAAAGCGAAAGAGGTATTTTGCTCCCGGTTGTATGAGGAGAGAAGCGACGGCCGGTTTTACGGCATGAACACCGTTCGCAAGGTAGTCAACGAAGCTCTTTACTTAAAGCATCTTTCCGACGCCAAAGGAAGGAAACGCAAGGATCCCAAGCGGATCCGGAAGGAAGATATTTTATCTTTGTCTCAGTATTACTTTCAGCGCACCGGAGACGGCTTTTGCGCATTGGATGAGTTAGTAGGGGTCGGGGATGTCAAAAAGCGGATCCGGGAGATCGTCGCTCAGATCGAGGCGACGCGAAACGACCCCACGCTGGAACCGCCGTGCATCCATATGCAGTTTACCGGCGGCCCCGGTACCGGAAAGACTACCGTTGCCCGGATACTGGGGCAGATCCTCAGAGAACGGGGGATACTGCGAAACGGAAACTTTTTCGAGTACAACAGTTTGGATCTTTGCGGCAGATATGTGGGCGAGACGGCGCCCAAGACCGCCGGGATCTGCCGGGATGCTTACGGGTCGGTTTTGTTTATCGACGAGGCGTATGCCCTGTTTCGTGAGGACGAAAAGACTTCCTCTTTCGGGCGGGAGGCCATTGATACGTTGATCTCCGAGATGGAAAACCACCGTACCGATCTGGTGGTGATTTTGGCGGGGTATACTGATGATATGGAAAAGCTGATGAACGCTAACGCGGGGCTCAAAAGCCGGATCCCGTACCGCATTGAGTTTTCTAACTATTCCCGGGAGGAGCTGCTGGAGATCTTTTTACAGATGTGCCGCAAGCGCTTTCCCTTGGGACCGGGCTTTGAGGAAACGGCGGCGACGTATTTTCTTTCTCTGTCGGACGGGCTGTTAGAGGGAAAGGATTTCAGCAACGCCCGGTTTGTTCGCAACCTTTTTGAGCGGACATGGGGAAAAGCGGCGGTTAGAAGCCAGCTGAACCGGGAGCGAAAGCTGGTTCTCTGCAAGGAGGATCTTCTGCTTGCGGGAACGGAGCGGGAGTTTGAAAATACCGTCAAAAAGAAAAATCGATCCATCGGATTTTTACGGTAACAGAAAGGAAAGGATATGGCAGACACTGTGAAACGATACGTTAGCCGGTTTGGGATCCCCGCCGTTGCCGGGGGCGTTTGGCTGTTTGTCTTGCTTTACACAGACTTTTTTTCCGGGCTTACCGTCTCTCTTTACACCTTTTCCCTCTCCCAGGTCACGATCTATGTGATTTGCGGGATCTTTGCCACACTATGCCTTTTATTTCCCCCGTTTTACGGGGAGAAGCAGATGGGATTTCGCCTTCTTTGGGCGGTGGTTCCGCTGGGGCTTCCCTTTTTGTTCCGGCTGATGTCCATCCATTTTTTCTGGGCGCTGACGCTTTTGGGGATTTTGCTTTTCCTTGGGGGCGTTTGCCTGTTTTTGACACACTGGGCGGCAAAACGCCTTTGGCCGGGGAAGGCATCGGTAAAAAAACGGTTTTCCGTCTTTTGGACGCTGTATGCTCCAGTGTGGGGCGGGATGATGCTGGTGATCTGTTTTCTTTTCCTTTGTTTTCCGTATCCTGACGGGGTGACCCCTTCTTCGGTGACGCCAAGCAACGATTTGGTGGCGGAAGAAGGAAGCCTGACATTAAGTCAGAAAGAAACGGTCGAAAAGTTGGAGGAGACCGTCTGGAACACGCTTTCGGAGAAGGAAAAGCTCAATGTGCTGCAGGTGGTTTTAAATATCGAGACCACCTATCTTGGAATACATCCGGTGGTCCTTTGCAGCGATGAAAGTATGAGAGGCGGGTACCTGGGAGTGTATCTTTCCGAGGAGGAACGGATCCATATCAATCGGGAGTACCTTCGCACCGCTTCGCCGCAGGAATGTGTCCAGACGATTTGCCACGAAGCCCGTCACGCCTATCAGCAGAGTGTGGTGGACGCGCTGGACTGGGATAAGGCTGAGGTGAGCAACAACCGCTATTTTAAAGAAGCGGCTGTCTGGCGGGAAGAGTTTTCCGGTTATGTTTCGGGATTTGAAGATTACGAAAATTATTACGGGCAAACGGTAGAAACTGACGCACGGGAGTACGCAAGTCAGGCGACGGAAGTTTATTTTGAATTTGTAAAATCCCTTTCTTAAAAGGAAAAACGCCGTAGAGGAGAAAATCCAAAACGGCGTTTTTTGCGGTCAACGGGGGGAAAATAAGAGCTGATCCACCTTTTGAAGCAATCGCTCATAAACGGGTATTAACAGTAACGTCATACCAAAGGATGCGGCGAGGAACAAAAGGGGAAATTGATTCAGGGAGAAGTGACTAAGCAGGATCATAGGAAAATGCTGGAGAATGTAAAAAGGAAAGACCCTTTTTCTGAAAAAGGTAAGGATGCGGTTTTGAAAGGAGACCTTTTTGGTGATCAGAAGGATCAGCGCGACAAAGGATAAGGAGAGCGCCTGGTAAAGGGCGAGACTGTCCCGAAGGGGAAAAAGAAAGAGAAAGAGCGCGGCAAAGAGAAGCAGCGCTGTGGGATAGACCCATTTTCTTTGGAAAAGGGCATGGATGCGGCTTTCAAAATAGGCGTAAAATAATCCCGCCGGGAAGCAAAGGACGGTGTCGCACCACCAGTAGTAATCCGGATAGATGGAGTAAAAGATCACAATATAGGCGACAGTCGCCGCGGTCACCGCGCAAAGGAAAAGAAGAGGACGGCGGTAGAAAAGCTGTCCAAAGACAAATAAAAACAGATACAAAAGCAAGGTGACCCAGATGTACCAGTTGCTGTTTCCCACTGTCTGCCAGGCGAGAAAGGCGTTGATGATCTGTTTTAGGGGATAGAAGGTCCCTAACGCCCACGCCAACAGCAGGTAAAAGACCACCGCGATATCGAAGTGAACCCAAATCTTTAAAAATCGGTTTTTAAGCAGTCCGTCTATGTAGGGTTTTCCTTTTTTTCGATAGGAGACGAAAAGCCCGTAACCGGAATAGAAAAAGAATAAAACCACGATCAGCTGCCCCAGCCGGTTATCCAAATAGGTATATACGAAATCCCAGCGGCTGTCTAACGTTACATAGCTTTTGAAATGACGGAAAAAGACGAGAACGACAAAAATCCCTTTGACGCAGGTCGTTTTTTCCACCGAAAGGAAGTCGGAAAATCCCTCTTTGGAAAACCGTATGCCATACAGGCAAAGAAGCCCCAAGGCGCCCAGTACAAAAGTCAACGTTTTTCCCCTTTCCTAAATCGTTTTGCAAAACAGCTCTCTTTGAAGGCCGCCGTATTTTTGATAGATCCCTTTGCTTTGATATCCCGAGAGGATCATATTCCGGCGGCTGAACTGGTTTTTCGGCGCCACCGTCGAAAGAAGGGTGGAGATCCCTCTTTGTTTCGCCCGGTTTTCCAATAAAAGCATCAGCGTTTTTTGGAGCCCATGTCCCTGGAAGGAGGGGCGTACGATCACCAGTTTGATATTGGCGGCAGAAAACAGGCGTTCCTTGGAAAAGGAAAGAAGGTGTCCCAAATTTTCCTCGCTGTCTTCCCCGAAATACAAGATCCCAAAGCCGGCGAGCACATTTTTATGGTACGCACCGATACAGACATGGGGCGGACGCAAACAGGAAAGGAGCATCTCCTCACTGTTTTTCCGGAGAAAATCCGGATCGGAAAGGTAAAGAAACGCTTCCGTTTGCATATCCAAAAGGGTGCCTAACGCCGTTTCGTCAAGATCCTGAAACAAAAATTCCATAATAACCTCTTTCCTTCAAAAAAATGCCCGTTTGCAAGAAACGGGCAAACCAGTTATTTTTTCTCGGTAAACCGCCATGAATCCCGGCACATATCGTATAAGCTTTTTTGCGCCTGCCAGTGAAGCTCCCGTTTGGCTTTTTCGGGATCCGCGTAACAGGAGGCGATATCTCCCGCCCGTCTTGGACCGATCACATAAGGAACAGGCCGTCCGGAGGCTTCTTCATAGGCTTTTACCACTTCGAGTACCGAATATCCCTTTCCGGAACCCAGGTTGTAGATGGAAACACCCGTCTCGGTGCGAAGCTTTTTAAGGGCGCTTAAATGGCCTTGGGCAAGATCCACCACATGAATGTAATCCCGGACGCCGGTTCCGTCTTCGGTATCGTAATCATCTCCGTAAACGGTAAGCTTTGAAAGCTCGCCCTTTGCCACTTTGGCAATATAGGGGGTCAGATTATTGGGGATCCCGTTGGGGTCTTCGCCGATTAGGCCGCTTTCATGGGCGCCCACCGGGTTAAAGTAACGGAGAATGGAGATGGAAAAGGAAGGATCGGCGGTGTAAAGATCCTTTAGGATCTGTTCGATCATCACCTTTGTCCAGCCGTAGGGATTGGTCGCCGAGGTAGGCATATCCTCCCGGTAAGGCACCGGGTTATTCATACCATAAACGGTGGCGGAGGAACTGAATACCATCCGCTTTACTCCGGCTCTTTGCATCTCCTCGCAAAGGATCAGCGTTCCGGTAATGTTGTTATGGTAGTACCAAAGGGGCAGGGAAACGCTTTCACCCACCGCTTTCAGGCCGGCGAAATGGATCACCGATTCCACCGCATTTTCAGCGAAGATCTTTCGGATCGCTTCCCGGTCTAAAAGATCCGCCTTGTAAAAAAGAAAATCCTTTCCGGTGATGGTCCGGATCTGGTCCAGTACCTCCGGCTTGGAATTGGAAAAGTTATCGACGATAATGAGCTGCTCTCCCTCGTTTAACAGCTCTACACAGGTATGGGAGCCAATATAGCCGGCGCCGCCGGTGACTAATACTGCCATAAAAACACTCCTTTCTTTACAAGAGTATACCCTTTTTTCTTTGCTTCGTCAACCGAGAAAGCGCTTTTTCTTTCCGTACATGTGTGAACTTTTTCTTTTGAAAATAAGACGGGAAAAACATTCACGGAAAATTCTTCATTTTATCCGAGAAATGTGATATAATAAAAGAATCCCCGGCTATATGATTTAGCCGCGCAAGGAGGAAACGTCTATGACAAAAGGACCCGTAAGGCGGGAGTCCTTGGGAAATGGGGTCTTTTTTTCCACCATTTCCGAAAATCGGTTTAAATCGAACCTTTTAGCGGTGCATTTTCTTTTGCCCATTGACGAAGGGCAGGCGTCTTCTTTGGCGCTGGTACCCATGATGCTGGAAAAATGCTCCGAGAAATACCCTCGGTACCGGTTCTTGTCCCGAAGGCTGGATGCGCTCTACGGCGCTTATATCGGGGGGAATATGTCCAAATACGGAGATCGCTTTGTGGTGACCTTTTACGCGTCGGTGATCGAAAACCGGTATGCCCTTCAAAAAGAGGATCTCTTAAAGGAGAGCGCCGCGTTACTAAGCGAAGTGATCTTTCATCCGCTGCGGGATGAGGAAGGGTTGGATTACCAAAATTTCTCCCTTCAAAAGGAGTATCTGATGGACTCCATTCGTTCTCAGATCAACGATAAGCGGCGGTACGCGTTAAACCGTCTCATTGAAAAAATGTATCAGGGGGAACGGTACGGCGTGTTTCCCGGAGGCACCTTGAAGCAGGCGGAAGCGGTCACTGCAAGGGATGTCACCGATTCTTATAACCGGATGCTGAAAGAGGCTTCGGTGGAGATCTTTTATACCGGAGACACCGATCCCGAGGCGGCAAAGGCCATTTTCCGGGAATGCTTTTCCAAAGAGCGCACACCTGTCAACATCCCAAAAACGGACTTCTCCGTTTCGAGGGAGACTCCCTTTTTGATAAAGGAAAGGATGGACGTGACCCAGGGAAAGCTTTGCATCGGGGTCAAGACCGGTATTTCCTCCGACGATCCCCGCCTTTCCGCGCTGCGGGTGGGCGTCAATCTTTTGGGTGGAAATCCGGCTTCCAAGTTCTTCCTTCATATTCGGGAACGGGACAATCTTTGCTACTACTGTCTGGCCCGGCTGGACCGGCTCAAGGGTTTTTTGATTTTTGACAGCGGCGTCGACAGCAAAAACATCCCCGCGGCGAAACAGGCCATTTTAAAGGAGTTTTCGGCGGTCCAAAACGGGGAGATCACTGACGAAGAGATCGCCGCCGCCAAATTGGCCCTTTGTAACAGCTTCCGCTCAGTGGGGGAAAATATCTACTCTTTGTCCTCTTATTATTTGACCCAGCTTTTTTCCGAAACCATCCAGACGCCAGACGAGGCATGTCGTCAAATCGAATCGGTCACCAAAAAAGAGATATCGGATCTTTTTTCAAAGCTTCGCATCGACGGCACGTTTATTTTAACGGGGGAGGGGTATGAGCATGAAAATGACCTATGAGCCGGTAGGGGAAAGCTACGAGCGCTATCAAGACCCTTCCGGCGTCACGGTGCTTTTGTATCCGATGAAGGGATACTCCGGCGCTTATGCTTTGTTTGGAACAAAGTACGGGTCTATTGATCAGTATTTCGCAAGAGAAGGGGAGCCGTTTTCTTTAGTCCCCGCGGGGATCGCCCATTATCTGGAGCATAAGCTTTTTGAGAGCGAGGACTGCGACGCGTTTTCCCTTTTTTCCAAAACCGGTGCATCCGCTAACGCTTATACCTCTTTTGATAAAACGGTCTATTTGTTTTCCTGTACCGAACGGTTTGAGGAGTCCTTTGGGATCCTTTTGGATTTTGTCCAGTCTCCGTATTTTACCGAGGAGAATGTAAAAAAGGAGCAGGGCATTATCGCTCAGGAGATCAAAATGTACGATGATGATCCCGGTTGGCAGGTCTTTTTCCGGCTGCTCGGGGCGCTGTACCATAACCACGGCGTCAAAACCGACATCGCTGGCACGGTAGAGAGTATCTCCCATATTACGCCAGAGCTTCTTTACCGCTGTTATCACGCGTTTTATGATCCGTCCAATATGGTGATCGCGGTAGCCGGGAATTTCTCTCCCGAAACGGCCAAAGAGCTTATCGCGTCCCATATGAAGGCGAAAAGCCAGGGCAAAACGGTGAGCTTTACGGAAGATGAGCCGGAGACGGCGGTTTGCCCTTATACCGAAACCGTGATGGAGGTCTCCCTTCCTTTGTTCCAATTTGGCTATAAGATGATGCCGGATCCGGATCCTTACGCCTTTTTGAAGGCACAGATCGAGTGGGAGATCATTTTGGAGATGTTAGTGGGCGCATCCAGCGATTTTTACGACGCCCTTTACAGCGAAGGGCTGTTGAATGCCACCTTTGATGCCGAGGTATTCAGCGGGCGAGGGTTCCTTTCCCTGATTTTCGGCGGTGAATCCAAAAAGCCCAAGGAGGTATTCGCCCGGTTTAAGGAAATGATCCGAAAGGCGAAAGAGGAGGGCTTGGACGAGAAAGCGTTCCTTTCCGCGAAAAACGGCCTTTACGGAAAGTATCTGAAAGGGCTCAACGATGCGGACGGCGTAGCAGCGGATCTCATTAACAGCGAGATGGCGGGCGTCGGATTTTTCGATCCCTTTTTGATCCTTTCCAAGCTTACCCTTTCGGATTTGAACCAAAGGCTGAAAAATGCCTTTGCAGAGAACACATCGGCATTATCGTTGATCTTGCCGAAACATCAAACAGAACAGGAGTGACGTCATGTATACGGTATCCTTTCCCCGGCTGGGGCTGGACTTTGATTTAGACCCCGTAGCATTGGAATTTCCTCTCCCGGTGGTGGACGCGACGGTGCGGATCACCTGGTACGGGATTTTGATCGCGTTGGGGTTGTTCCTCGCTATGGTGTTCGCGTTCAAAAAAGCGAAAAGCTACGGCATCATCCCAGATAAGCTCATTGACGTAGTGTTTTTCGGGACCATCGGCGGTCTGGTGGGCGCGCGGCTTTATTATGTAGCCTTCCGATGGGAAAATTATAAGGATGACCTTTCCCAGATCGTTAAGACGTGGGAGGGAGGCATGGCTATCTACGGCGGCTTGATCGGCGCTGTGGTGGTAGGCGTTTTGGTATGTAAGATCCGAAAAGTAAGGATCCTTCCCACTTTGGATTTAGCGGGCATGGGCTTTCTGATCGGCCAAGGCATCGGACGCTGGGGCAACTTTGTCAACTGTGAGGCTTTTGGCTCCAATACGGAACTTCCATGGGGCATGACGGGAGACCGGGTAGTCAGTTATCTTTCCAATTCGGAAAACGTTTCGGCGCTGACGGCGCTGGGCGTTGAGGTGGACGCGGAAGGGCTGGTGCATCCCTGCTTCTTGTATGAGTCCCTTTGGTGCTTACTTGGTTTTCTTCTCCTGTTTTTATATAACAAGCATCGGAAATTTGACGGAGAAATTTTCCTTCTCTACCTGCTTTGGTACGCCGCCGGGCGCGCGGTGATCGAGGGATTTCGGACCGACAGCCTTCTGATCGGTCATTTGAGAGTGTCCCAGATCTTAGCCGCGACACTGGCGGTTTCCGCTTTGATCATATGGATCGTGGTACGGGCTAAAGTGCGTTCGGCGCACGATCCCGATTTCCTTCCGTTATACGGCAATACCGAAGCGTTTGCTCAGGAGCTGCGGGAGTATGAGGAAAAGCTGAAACAAAAAAAAGAAAAGAAGAAAGGAAAGAAAACGTCTTCCCCGGTAGAGGTAGTAGAGATCGACGATTACCCGAAAGAAGAGACTCAGGAGACGAAAGAAAATCTGAAAGAAGAAGGGGATCCGTCGGCTTTTGCGGAAGAAAGCGACGGGCAGTCTGAGACGGGTAAGGAATAGGAGGATCCATATGGCACAGCTTATTGACGGAAAAGCAGTATCCAAACAGATCAAAGAGGAGACGGCAAAGGAGGTTTTGGCGCTTCGGGAGAAAGGGATCGTTCCCGGTCTCGCAGTGGTCCTGGTGGGAGAGGATCCCGCCAGCAAGGTGTATGTCTCCAACAAGCAAAAGGCCTGCAAGGCCTGTCACATCGAGTCGTTCGGCTATGTTTTGCCGGAAAGCACCAGCGAAGAGGAGCTTTTGAAGCTGGTGGGAGAGTTAAACGAGGATCCCAAGGTCAACGGCATTTTGGTCCAGCTTCCCTTGCCCCGGCATATCGATGAGAACAAGATCATCCACGCCATCTCTCCGAAAAAGGATGTGGATGCTTTCCATCCGGTAAACGTGGGGAAAATTATGATCGGAGATTACGATTTTCTGCCCTGTACGCCGGCGGGATGCTTGGCGCTGATCGATTCTACCGGTGTGGAAATCAGCGGTAAGCGGTGTGTTGTGATCGGAAGAAGCAATATTGTGGGAAAACCCATGGCGATGCTGTTATTGCACCGCAACGGTACCGTGACCATCTGTCACAGTAAAACGAAAAATCTGGCGGAGATCTGCCGTGAGGCGGATATTCTGGTGGCTGCCGTGGGGCGGGAAAAATTTGTGACCGCCGATATGGTGAAGGAAGGCGCCGTGGTGATCGATGTGGGGATCAACCGTATGGAAAACGGAAAGCTCTGCGGCGATGTGGATTTTGATGCCGTCAAAGAGAAATGCGCCGCGATTACACCTGTTCCCGGAGGCGTAGGACCCATGACCATTGCCATGTTGATGAAAAATACGGTGACTGCCGCCAAAATACAAAATGGGACCCTTTGACAGGATGTCTTTTGTTGACATGATATGGAGTTGACCCTATAATAAAACCAAAGAGGGGAGGGAACCCGATGCGAATGGATCCAGAGTCTTTATGCATGGGATGTATGCGGGAAAAAGGAGAGGAAGCGGTCTGTCCTTTTTGCGGCTATTCGGAAGAGGCGGATGCGGTTTTCGGATACTTAAAGCCCCGTTTTATTATCGGCCGTCGATATCTCGTAGGGCGTCTTCTTTCCTTTAACGGGGAGGGCGCGACCTATTTGGGTTACGACACCGTGGCGGACCGCCGGGTACGGATCCGGGAATATTTTCCCGATACGCTGGTGCGCCGGGGCGGCGATCAAAAGACGGTGTTGGTAAAGGAAGGATGTCAAATCCTTTTTAAAGCCGGTGTCAGCGATTTTATCGATTTGATGCAGAAGCTGTTTTCTCTCAAGGGCGCCGACGGGATCGAGACCGTTTTGGCCATCGAGGAGGAAAACGATACCGTTTACGCGGTGCTGGAATATATGGAGGCGGTGACACTCCGTCAGTTTATCGAGAAAAAAGGGCTGATGATGAGCTGGGATGAAGCCACCGAGATTATGACCCCCATTATTAAAGCGACAGAGATTTTGCATCGCGCGGGGATCATCCATCGGGGAATCAGCACCGATACCATTTTGCTGGGCCGAAACCGGATGGTGCGGCTGGATGGCCTTGGACTGAGTGACGTGCGTTCTGCCCAGAGCCAGCTTCGCCCCGAGCTGTTTTCGGGGTATTCCGCGCCGGAGCAATATTCCACCGTAACGCCCCATGGAACCTGGACGGACGTGTACGGGATCTGCGCGGTATTTTATACATGTTTGACGGGGAAGGTACTTCCCGAGGGAATGCTCCGAAAGGAGGGAGATATTCCCTCTCTTCGGGACCGAAACGAAACGGTTCCCAAAAGCGCCGAGCGGGCGCTGCTCGCCGGACTGGAACCGGATATCGAAAAGCGGATCCGAACCATACCCAAGCTTATTGCCGGATTCGGTGCGGATGATCAGGAAACAAAGGGCGAGGCGCCTACCCGGTATCTGCCGGTTTCTCCAAGAGGGGATTCCCGGACAGTTATAGCCAAGCGTCCCGAGCCGGTACAGATCGAGGAAGATGACGAGGAAGACGAGGGAGGCCTTCGTTCCTTTTTCCGGCAAAATAAAGGAAGCTTCCTTTTGATTGGCGGCACCATTGCCGGCGCCTTGCTTTTGATGCTCTTGGTGCTGACTATGTTTTTGGGCGGAAAGGAAAAGGAGCCATCCTCTTCCGATCTTTCTTCGGACAGCACTTTGACCTCCGACGACTTCTTGACTTCGGAGGATTCCTCCTCCAATCCCTTTTCTTCGCCCCGTCCCACTGTCTCTTCTTCTTCATCCTCATCAGGGTCATCTTCCGAGGACAGTTCGTCCTCCGAGGATTCCAAGGAGATCGTTATGGATAATCTGGTGGGGAAGGTGTTCTTGGAGGTGGCGGAGGATCCCGCGATGCTGGAAAAATACAGCTTTCCTGAACCCAAGTATGTGTTCAGCGATGAATACGCCGAAGGGATCATCATCTCCCAGAGTGTGGTAGCGGGCAATTCGGTCGTCAAGGGAAGCGAGATCGAGCTTCGGGTCAGCAAAGGGCCGCAGTATGTCACCATTCCCGAGTATGCCGGTCTTTTGGAGAGCCAGTATCTGGAGCAGTTAGACAGCCTAAAGATCGCCTACCGGGTAGAATACCGGGTAGATGAAAGCCAGCCGGAGGATGCGGTATTAGGCACCGATCATTTGGTAGGAAGCCGATATGATCTCAATGATCCTACCATTATCAGCGTCTATGTCAACGCCTACGACGGCAAAACATCTTCGTCGGAGCCTTCGGAGGGACCGGTGCCCGGCCCCGGAGAAGGACCGCAAGCTGATATTATCGATCCGTGATAAAAAAACAGCAGCCTTTGGCTGCTGTTTTTGCTTTAGCAGGGAAGACCCGCGCTATTTTTGGTTTTCCTTATCCATCATACGCTGGACCGCTTTTAAAACCCCCAGTTTTCCGGTGTTGTAGGTCAGTCCTCCCTGAAGCCAGATGGCGTAAGGGGGACGTACGGGGCCGTCGGCAGAAAGTTCGATGGAAGCGCCCATGGTAAAAGCGCCCGCCGCCATAATCACCTCATCCTGATAACCCGGCATTGCCCAGGGGGTGGGAAGGGCGTTGGAGTCAATAGGAGAGCCTTGCTGGATACCCTGGCAGAAGGCGATCATATTTTCTTTGGTTTTCAGCTCCACCGCCGTGATGAGGTCGGTGCGGGGTTCGTCATAGGAGGGGGTGACGGCGAAGCCCAGATCCTCTAACAGCGCCGAGGCGAAGATGCCGGTTTTTACCGCCGAAGCGACGACGCTGGGAGCGAAGAAAAAGCCCATATAGAGGGAACGGTTCATGTCCAGCGTACAGCCCGCTTCTCTGCCGATACCGGGAGTTGTGAGACGGTAGCCGCAAAGCTCCACAAGCTCTTTTTTTCCGGCGATGTACCCGCCGGTGGGCGCGATGCCGCCGCCTAAGTTTTTGATGAGAGAGCCGGCGAGAAGATCGGCTTTTGGTTCCTCTTTTTCTACCAGCTCGCCGTAGCAGTTGTCCACAAAGATAATGGTTTCGGGGCTGACTTCCCGGATGGCGTCGATCACTTCATTTAACACCTTGACCGGAAAAGAGGGACGAAGGGCGTATCCTCTGGAGCGCTGGAGATGGGCGACCTTTGCGCCTTTTACTTTTTCCCGGATCGCGAAAAGATCGGGAAATCCGTCGGCGTTTAACGGGACTTCCTCATACAGCACGCCGAAATCCTTTAACGACCCGTTTCCCTCTCCACGAATGCCGATCACCTCTTCCAAAGTATCGTAAGGAGCACCGGTCACCGCAACCAGCCGGTCTCCGGGGCGAAGGACCCCAAACAGGGCGGTGGCGATGGTATGGGTACCGGAGACAAAATTTTGCCGCACCAATGCGTCTTCGGTTCCAAGGATATCGGCGCAGATCTTGTCTAAGGCATCCCGTCCCAAATCGTCGTAACCATAGCCGGTAGTGCCTAAAAGATGGGCGGCGGAGACGTTATGGCGGTGGAAGGCGGAAAGGACTTTCTTTTCGTTTTCAAAGGCGATCTCATCTACTCTCGCAAAAGCATCCTTCGCCTTTTCCTCCGCTTTTTTGGCGGCTTGAAGGAGAGCAGGCGTAAATTCAAAAGCTTGTTCCATACATATCGATTCCTTTCTTTTATACCTCAAACGGTATCGATTATACTCCTTTTTTGAAAAAAAGACAACCTTTGGACTGTTTCAAAATGGTTGTTTTTTTCCTCATTTTCCGTTACAATGGAAGGGAAGAAACGAAAAGGAAGGGATCTTATGGCAGTAGATTTGACTCAGACCCGGCAGCGTATCGATGAGATCAACCAAAAGCTTCTCGCTTTGTTTGAGGAGCGGCAGAAGCTGGTGCGTCTGGTGGCGGAATATAAAAAGGAAAACGGTCTTCCCATTTTTGATGCCAAAAGAGAACAGGCGATCCTGGAATGGGCAGAGAAAACGGGAGACCCCGCGCTTTCTCCGTACACCAAAGCTTTTTTCGAGGCGGTTATGGAAGAAGCCAAGGCGTATCAGCAGACCTTGTTGTCGGAGTAAAATGCATATATGCAATCCAGAATGAATATTTATCCTAAAAAGTAACCGATATTTAGGGAGGTATAGGGTCGTGTTTGTATAATAATACAAAAATCTTATATTCCAATGGATTTTTATCAAAACGGGGTTGTTTTTTTTTCAAAAAATGGTACAATGACTTCATAAACAAGTAGATAGAAAGGATTATCATCATGAGCGAAATTAAAAAAGTGGTGCTGGCGTATTCCGGCGGTTTGGATACTTCTATCATCATCCCCTGGCTGAAAGAAAACTACAATAACTGTGAAGTGATCTGCGTTTCCGGTAACGTGGGTCAGGATGCGGAGTTAGAAGGTTTGGAAGAGCGTCGTGTAGATCTCGGCGGTCGCAGGATGATTATAAAAGAATTGCAAGACGAATTTGTCAACGAATATGTATTCCCCACCCTCAAAGCGGGAGCGGTTTACGAGAACAAATACCTTCTGGGTACCTCTTTTGCCCGTCCGGTGATCGCGAAACGGATCGTGGAGATCGCTTTGAAAGAGGGCGCTGACGCCATCTGCCATGGCTGCACCGGTAAAGGCAACGACCAGGTCCGGTTCGAGCTTGCCATTAAAGCGTTTGCCCCCAGTATGAAGATCATTGCTCCCTGGCGGATCTGGAACATCAAATCCAGAGACGAGGAGATCGACTATGCCGAGGCGCACAACATCCCCTTGAAGATCAACAGAGAGACCAACTATTCCAAGGATATGAACCTGTGGCATCTTTCCCACGAGGGACTGGACCTCGAGGATCCCGCCAACGAGCCCAATTATCAAAAACCCGGCTTTTTGGAGCTTGGGGTTTCTCCCGAGCAGGCGCCGGATGCTCCCACCTACATCACTTTGGATTTTGAAAAGGGAATTCCCGTGGCGCTCAACGGCGAGAAAATGGACGGGGTCACCCTCATCAAGACCTTAAACAAGATCGGCGGCGCAAACGGTATCGGCCTTGCAGACATCGTGGAGAACCGTCTGGTGGGTATGAAATCCAGAGGCGTTTACGAGACGCCCGGCGGCACCATTTTGTATCATGCCCATGAGGTGCTGGAGACTCTCTGCCTGGACAAAGAGACCCAGCATTACAAACAGCAGATCGCTTTGAAATTTGCGGATATCGTTTACAACGGTCAGTGGTACACGCCTTTGAGAGAAGCCCTTTCCGCTTTTGTCGACGAGACCCAGAAAACCGTCACCGGTACCGTAAAACTGAAGCTGTATAAAGGAAATCTCATTAACGCCGGCGTTACTTCTCCTTACTCCCTCTACGACGAGGAGATCGCCACCTTCGGCGAGGACGAGGTTTACGACCAGATGGATTCTCAGGGCTTTATCAACCTCTTTGGCCTTCCCATCAAGGTCAAGGCCCTTCTGGACGAGAAACGCAACAACGGCTAATAGGGAATGCACAGGGTGGGGGAAGCCTCCGCCCTGTTTTGTTTTTGGAAAGGAGAGAATGCTATGGCTATGTGGGCCGGACGCTTCCAGAAGGAAGTGGATGAAAAGGTCAATGATTTTAACTCATCCATCTCATTTGACAGCCGGATGTACCGGCATGATATTTTAGGCAGTATTGCTCACGCCACGATGCTCGAGGAGCAAAACATTATTTCTCCCGCCGACCGGGACGCTATCGTAGACGGCCTCAACGGTATTTTGAACGATATCGAGGAGGGGCACCTTGCCTTCGATCCCACGGCGGAGGATATCCATATGTTTGTGGAAGCGGAACTGACCCGCCGTATCGGCGACGCGGGAAAACGCCTTCATACCGCCAGAAGCCGCAACGATCAGGTAGCGCTGGATATCCGGTTATATCTTCGGGACGAGGTCAAGGAGATCCTTTCGCTGACCAAAGAGCTGATCCGGGTGATCTGTGATATGGCGAAAGAGCATACCGAGACCATTATGCCCGGTTACACCCATCTCCAGCGGGCGCAGCCCATCACCTTCGCCCAGCATCTTCTGGCTTACGGATTTATGCTTTTGCGGGATATGGAACGGTTGAACGACGCTTACAAAAGGCTGAATTTTTGCCCTTTGGGGAGCGGGGCGTTAGCCGGTACCACCTATCCCATCAACCGGAAGCGGACGGCGGCGCTGCTTTTATTTGACGGTCCGGTGTTAAACAGTCTCGACGGGGTTTCCGACCGGGATTACTGCCTTGAGATCTGCTCGGCGATTGCGATAGAGATGATGCATCTTTCCCGTTTTTCCGAGGAGATCATCCTCTGGTGCAGCTGGGAGTTTAAAATTTAAGAGCTGGATGATGACTTTGCCACCGGTTCCAGCATTATGCCTCAAAAGAAAAATCCTGATGTGGCGGAGTTAGTCCGGGGAAAAACGGGAAGAGTGTACGGCGACCTGATGACCTTGCTTTCTATGATGAAATCGTTGCCGTTAGCATATAACAAGGATATGCAGGAGGACAAGGAAGCGATTTTCGACGCGGTAGATACGGTAAAGCTTTGCCTGAAGACCTTTGCGCCTATGCTTGGGACCGCAAAAGTGCTGAAAGACAATATGTACGCGGCGGCGGCCAAAGGGTTCATCAACGCGACCGACTGCGCCGATTACCTCACCAAAAAGGGCGTTCCTTTCCGGGATGCGTACAAGATCACCGGCGAGCTGGTGGCGTACTGCATCGCGCATGGCAAGACGCTTGAGACTTTAAGCCTCGAGGAATACCGCAAAAAAAGCGATGTATTTTCCGAGGATATCTATAACGCTATTGATTTGAAGACCTGTGCCTTTACAAGAAATTCCCTCGGCGGACCGGCGAAGGAGCAAACCGAGATGCAGTTGAAAGCTCTGCGGGAGGCTCTTTGATGAAGCCGGTAGCCTTTTCGGGCTTTTCCTTTGTGGATGGGGGCATTTCCGCCGCAAAGGGGATCAAGGTGAGCGGCGCCGACCGGTTTGGGCTGATTTTATCCGACCGCCCTTTAGCCGCTGTATGCTATCCTCATCGGGAGCTGTTTGCGCCGCAGGCGCTGTTGGCGGGAAATTTTTCCGATGAAAAAAAGGTAGCGGCTTCGGCGGCGAAGACGCTTTCTCTCCCGGAGGACGCTTTGCAGGTGGTTTCCCTTTCCTTTGGAGATCCGGTGACGGAAAAAGAGGTGGAGGAATCCCTTTGGAAGGAACGGACGGGAAAATTTTTAAAGGTGGTGTCGGGAGATACGCCCGCAGTAGAAGCAGCGGTGGAATTTCGCTTTGGCGACCATAAATGCCGGATCGGAGGCTGTTACGGAGAAAAGGGCTTTTTGCTCACTACCGATGCGGAGATCCCCGCGTTTTTGCTCCAGATCGCTTTGGATGAGGCGGCGCGCCGGCTGTTTCCCAAAGGGGAAAAGGAGAATTTACTCCTTTCCTCAGGAAAGGTAGAGCATTCTCCCATCGTCAAGCAGGATGAACGTTTTTTTGCTTTTGCCAACGGGGTTTATATCCTGCTTTTCAATCTCATTCGCCTGGGAGCGGGAGAAGATGGGCTGGTGGAATATATCGTCACCGGCACAGAGCGGAAGGAACAGGCGATCGCGCTTTGCGGCGCGCTGATGCGGGCTCCTTTTGCGGCAAATGGAACGACCCTTTTGGAAATTGCGGCCGGACAGGGGCTGCTCAACGGAGAAAAAATCGTATCCCTTCAAATCTGCTCGGAAAACGGAAAGATTCGGTTAGCGGAAAACGGTATTTTTGAAACACTCGATAAGGTCAGAGCACAAAAGGTGCTGGAAGGGAAAGAATGTAAGGTGCTGTTAACGGTAAAAAGCGGCCATGAGAATGCATGGATGGCGGTAAGCCGAAAAAAGAAAATGGAGGAACAAAATGAAACATCTGCTGAAATTAAGTGACTGGACCAAGGAAGAGATCACCGATATCCTGGATCTTGCCGATCGGTTAAAATATGAAAACAAAAAAGGGATCGCCCATCCAAGGCTTGCAGGCCAGACGTTGGGAATGATCTTCCAGAAATCCTCCACCCGGACGAGAGTGTCCTTTGAAGTGGGAATGTACCAGCTCGGCGGGCAGGCGCTCTTTTTATCCTCGAGAGATCTCCAGATCGGGCGGGGCGAACCGGTAGAGGACACCGCCAG
>CALWZB010000013.1 GCA_944385915.1 uncultured Clostridia bacterium
TATTCCTCTATATGCAGAAGCAGAAATGCGGGGAATTCCAGAAAAAACGGCAACAGGAATTGAAGCTTTCTATTGAAAGCAGCAGAAAGCGGATCGCCGATCTGGACAAGCTGTTCAGCCGGATTTACGAGGACAATGTGATTGGGAAGCTGTCGGACGAACGCTATGCAAGGATGGCGGCAGAGTATGAATCCGAGCAGAAAGAACTGCTGGAAAAGGTCAAAGAGGAAGAAAAGCAGCTATCCGAGATTGAGCAGAAATCGGTGGATATGCGCCTGCTTTTGCAGGGGTTGCGGGAGTTTACCGACATGAACGAGCTGACGTCGACGATCGTCAACAAGCTGATTCGTCGCATTGAGGTACACAATCCAGAAAAGAAGCACGCTCGAAAATCGGTGAAGGTTGACATCTATTTCACGGCGGTGGGAATGGTGAGCCTTCCTGACGAGCAGAAAATCCGGAAGATGACGGAACAGATACGAAGCGCATCACTGCTTCCAAAACAGCTCACTGCATAAAAAGAAAACGGTGTAACCCGCCACATATCGGGTTACACCATCTTCGCTACTTTTTACTGCCTTATTAGCACCGGGCATTCGGGACGGCATTTTTTATTCTTCCGAGGAAAGAATTTCTTTTGCTTTTTCTTCGGTGATAGCTTTACATTTCACCATGCGATCCAAAACCTGCTGCATACGCTCTTCGGCTAACGTCGGGCTGACATCCAGCGAGTACGCCGACGGCGCATTGGGAAGCCCCGCCAGCATGATCGCTTCATATTCGGTCAATTCCTCTGGTGTTTTTCCGTAATATCCCTGCGCCGCGTCGTAAAGGCCGTAATAGCCGCTCCCAAAATAGATGGTATTGATATACAGCTCGAAAATCTCCTCTTTACTGCAAAGCTTTTCCAGCTCCAGCGCGGCGAATACCTCGGCAAACTTTCGTTCCATCTTCTTTTCCTGGGTAAAGTACTGATTTTTCATCAGCTGCTGGGTGATGGTGCTTCCCCCTTCCACAAAAGACAAGGTCCGAACGTCATTCCATACCGCCCGGACAATGGCGAAAAAATCCACCCCATGATGGGAGAAAAACCGCTTGTCCTCCACCGAAATGACGGCGTCTATGTATATTTCCGGCAGCTCCTCATAGGAAACGAAGTGCTCCTGATCTCGAAGCGACTCCACCAAAACATCTATGGGTACCGCTTCTACCGCATCCCGGTACATTCGATACCCCTTGGTTCCAAATATAACGCCGATGACAAAACAACCTGCAAACAGCAATAGGGCAACAGCCAAAAGGCCCTTGCCGATTCCTTTTAAGACCTTCTTCATTTCATTTCCTCCCCTAAGATCCTTTTTCCGGATCCCATACCTGCGTCCCTTTGACGCAGGTTACATAAAAGGCCCGCAGACGCGGGCACTTTTTACCATGTCACCTGAAACAATTCCTCAAAAGTACGGTAGGCGATCTGTTCCCGTTCCCCATCGGTAAGAGGAATCGCCATAAACCGCTCCAGTTCCTCTGTAGGAGTCCACATGGGAAAGTCGGTGCCAAACATAAAACGCTTAGCCCCATAATGATGAATCAGCTCCGCCGCCTTTTCCCTGGAGATAAAAGCGAGACTTGAGGATGTATCAAAATAGATATTCTCCTTATCCTTTAACGCCTCGTAAGCGGCATCCCAGACCCGGTAACCGCCAAAGTGCGCGGCGATGCAAACCATCTTCGGAAACCGCTCCACTACCCTTCTTAACCGCTCCGGCGCCGAATAGGTATACCGGTTATCTCCCATATGAAACAGCGCGGGGATCCCCCGTTCTTCCAAAATCGCGTAGGTGGGAAACAGCTTTTCATCGTCAATATTGCAAAGCTGGAAATCGGGATGAAACTTGATCCCCCGAAGTCCCGCACCCATAACCCGATCGATTTCCTTTTCCACCTCGGTATAATCCGGATTCAGTGACGCAAATCCCAAAAACTCAGGGTACTTTTGACATTCTCCGATGATGAAATCATTGATAGCTTCTACCTGCGATGCCTTGGTCGCCACCGAGCAAACCAGAAATTTCTGGATGCCCGCCTCCTTCCCTTTTTCCAACAACGCTTCCGAAGAACCCATTTCATCCATAGGAATATCGTAAAAGGCGCCGATATTTTTGGTTGCCTTCTCGACAATTTTCTGAGGAAAAATATGGGTATGGGCGTCCGCTAACTTGAACATCTTCCTTCGTCCCTTCTTATCTGTTTCGTTTTCTTTCTATTGAGACAACAAAATGGATCCCTATGCACTTTCCGTATTACAAGGCATAAGAAAACAATGGTTTTTGCTCCAAATCCTTAACGGTGAACACGCCGTCCTCGTAAATCATATAGCTTGCGACCTCATCCCCTTTGGGAATGGAGACCGAACCGGGATTCAGGTAGGTAAAACCGTCGCCAAACGACTCACAAATGTGAACATGGGTATGACCATGAAGCAGTACGTCCCCTTTTTTCAGCTTGGGAGGATGCTCGGTGTTGTAAAGGTGGCCATGGGTCACAAAGACCATCTTGCCCTCAAGCCACATCACCATATAATCGGCCATCACCGGAAACTCCAGCACCATCTGGTCCACTTCCGCCTCGCAGTTTCCCCGAACACAAAGGATCTCGTTTTGCTTTGCGTTCAAAAGATCAATAACCTTTTTCGGGTCATAGCCTTTGGGAAGATCATTGCGGGGGCCATGATACAAAAGATCCCCCAGCAAAATCAGCTTCTCTGCTTTCTCCTTCTCATAAAGGGAAAGCATTTTTTCGCAATAATATGCAGAGCCATGAATATCCGAAGCAATCATCAATTTCATATCATTTGATCTCCTTTTCCTTTTTTCCTATTGTAACACGAAGAAATTCTTTTTGCAATCGATCTTTTCAGACAAACAGTTTTTCTCTTTTTCCCGCATAAGAATAAACCAAAGGAGGATTTCTATGACGATACATGTGATCCAGGAAATTTTGTCGGGGATCTTGCTTTTAGCGCTTCATTTGGACCGCCAAAGCAATTTCCCAAAGCCCCTCTCCCAAAAAGAGGAAAAAGAATGCTTTGAAAGGATGAAAGCGGGAGACAAAAAAGCGAGAGACGAACTTATTGAGCATAATCTTCGCCTAGTGGCCCACATCGCAAAAAAATATCAAAGCGACAAAACCGATCAGGAGGATCTCATTTCCATCGGGACCATCGGACTCATCAAGGCGGTGGAAACCTATTCGCCTGATAAAGGCATCCGGTTTGCTACCTACGGCGCAAGATGTATCCAAAACGAGGTGCTGATGTACTACCGTTCCTTAAAAAAGAGCGGTAACGAATGTTCCATCAACGACCCCATTGAAACCGACAAGGACGGGAATCCACTGACGCTGATGGAGCTTTTGGCGGACGAAGAGGATCTAAGCGAAATGGTGGATCAAAAGCTTCGCGCCGAACAGCTGAACCGCCTCGTGGTCCAAAGGCTTTCCCCGAGAGAACGGCTCATTGTGACACTGCGCTACGGTCTGGGCGGAGGCATCCCCAAAACCCAGCGGGAGATCGCAAAACAGCTTGGTATTTCCCGCTCCTACATCAGCCGCATTGAGAAAAAATCCTTGGAAAAGCTTCGGGTCGAAATGGAAAAAGGAAACGCATAAAAAAAGCAGCCGAAAACGGCTGCTTTTTTCTTTCTATTCGTTTTTTCCTTCATTTGAGGTATCCAAAAGGGTCTCTAAATGATACCGGGGTCTTGCTTTTACCTCGCTGTAGACCTTTCCCACATATTCTCCCACTAACCCTAACGCTGTAAGCTGTAATCCACAGCAAAACCAGACGCTGAGTCCCAAAAGGCCAAAAGAAAAGGGAATGGAAAAGAGAAGGGCTATCAGGTCATAGACCCCGCACAGCACCGACAGGCATAAAATCAGTATTCCCAAAACGGTGATCAAACGAATGGGACGCACCGAAAAGGATGTGATCCCGTCAAAGGCAAACGCCAGCATCTTTTTTAAGGGGTATTTGCTTTCCCCGGCAAAGCGCTCGCCCCGCTCATACTCCACTGTCGCGGTCTGAAACCCAATCAGCGGCACGATCCCCCGCAAAAAGAGATTGACCTCCCGGTACTCCGAAAGGGCGTTTAACGCCCGCTTGCTCATCAGCCGGTAATCCGCATGGTTGTAGACGATATCCACTCCCATCCAAGCCATAAACCGGTAAAACCCCTGAGCAGTCGCCCGTTTGAAGGCGGTGTCCGTCTGGCGGCTGCTGCGAACGCCGTAAACGATCTCTGCGCCATCCTTGTATTTTTGAAGCATTTCATCTACCGCATCGATATCATCCTGCAAGTCGGCGTCCATAGAGACCGCAACATCACAAAGCTCCTTTGCCGCCATCAGCCCGCAAAGCAAAGCATTTTGATGTCCCCGGTTTCGGGAAAGCTTGGCGCCGGAAAAGACAGGATCCTGACGATGAAGGCTGCAAATGATCTCCCAGGTTTTATCCCTGCTTCCGTCATCTACAAACAAAATCCGGCTTTGACTGCTGATGGCCCCCTGATTTTCCAGGGCGGAAAGCTTTTGGGAAAGCCGCTTCGCCGTTTCAGGAAGGACCTCCTCTTCATTGTAACATGGCACGACGATCATTAAAATCGGTTGATCCAAAATACTCTACTCCTTTTCGTTATGATCTTCCTCGGAGACCGGCTGCTCCGGCGCATCCGCTGCTGTTTCCTCTTCCAACGCTTTGGATTCTTCCTCGATCACTACCACCTGGGTATCGCTGCTTTGGGTCATGACCCGCTCTACATCCTCTTTGGAAAGCGTGACCGAAGGATCGGCTGACTGTGCTTCCTCCGGCTTTAAAGTCTCTTCCCGCGCAAAAGCCGGTTCCAAGGAAGGGTTTTCCGAAAGGCTCTCCGCCCAGTCGCTGATGGTACGGATATAGCTT
The DNA here is from genome assembly GCA_944385915.1 of uncultured Clostridia bacterium. Lineage (GTDB taxonomy): Bacteria > Bacillota > Clostridia > Oscillospirales > Ruminococcaceae > CALXGT01. The sequence continues at coordinate 4,955 of CALWZB010000013.1, forward strand.
TCCTCCGCCGAAAGGGTCTGGATCTGGCTTTCGGTGTTTCGGTGAATGGGATTAGGACGGAAAATAACGGCCTTTTCTTTTAAAATCAGCTTGACAGCAACCAAATACAAAACCAAAACCAAAAGCGCTCCAAGGGTGATCCAAAGTCCAAGCATCAGTCCCGGCGTCTCGTATTGAAATACAATAACCGCTTCTCCCGCCGGAACCTCTACCGCCATAAACCCGTTGTTGACGTTTTCTACCGTCACCGGTTCTCCGTTGACAGTGGCGGTAAAACCGCTTTCATAGGGAACACTGAAGAAGACAAGAGTATCCTTTTCAAAATGGCATGTAGCGGTGAATCCATCCGAACCGTAGGTAAAACTGTCGCAAGAGAGTGCATTTTTTTCTTCAGCAAGAGATAGCATCTTTTCGTCCGTCTTCTGGGGATATTCGTCCAAAGGAAGCTTGGTCAAAAGATCCCCGTATTTTTCGATCTGTTCGTCCGTGAGCATAACCGCTTTGACCATCAAAAGATCTCTGCTTTTTTCGTAAAAATCCTCGAAGTCCTCTTCGGTACAGTAATAGTCGTAGGCAAATCCCATAGGCACAAAGGCCTGATTTTCATAGATGTCAAATCCGTTTTCGGAAGCGACATACTGGTAGTACGACGGGATCTGTTTTGCGGCGTCTTCATCCCCCTCATAGGAGAGAAGATACTTGACCGAAGTCAGCACCCGAAGCCCCTCATACTGCAAAGAGGGCCTTGACGCCACATTCCGGTCATATCCGATGGAATCGTAAAAGGTAAAGATGGAGCCGGAAACCACCGAATGGAAGGTCTGAATGGTGGGAAGAAACCAAAACATGGGGAAATTATCCATGCACCATTCTTCCCCGTCGTTAAACATGTCGATCCGGTAGAAATTCTCTGAATCCGCCTCAAGGAAGGTAAACTGATCGGCGCCGTCGATTCCCATATCCACTACCCGGGTATGGGAAAGAGACCCGCCCTTTCCGAAAGACATCATCAAAATCGAGGTAAAGGCGATCATAAAGGACAACGCCACTGTAGTTACCCTAAAAAAGAGCGCCTTTTTCTTTCGAAGTTTCAGCACCATCGCGAGGAGCGTCAATCCGGCCACTACAACGAAAAGGTAGGAAAGCAAACGGATGGGATATTCGATCAGCTGACCGAACACTACCTCTCCGTCCTCGTAGGATGGGAAAATACCGATGAGGCCAAACAGTGCCACCGGAATCAGCGTAAAGGTCATACCAAAATGGAAATCCCTTTCGCTTCCCTCTTCCAACGCCTTGGCGGTGGCAAGAGCCATAATCAAAATGGGCATATAAAACCAGCGGGCATAGTAGGCGCTGTTGAAGGCGGAAAAAGCGCTGTTAAAAATGGGAACCAGCGCCAAAAGCAGGCAAAGGCGCAAAATGGTTTTTGCCCAGTGCTTTTTCTCTCGGCGGAAAAACGCCAATACCCCTGACAGAGAAACCATGGGTAAAAAGAGGGAGACCGACGACCATTTGGCGTTGGAATCCGGAAACAGGTTGGGATAAGCGGGAACATCCGGCGGGAAAAAGAGGCTGGACAAAATCAAGCCGTAGCGCTGAACATTCCCGTAAAAAATGCCGCTCCATCCCAAAAGGAACTGACTGGTCCTGGGATTGCCCAAAATGTAAAGGATAGACGGCGTCAAAATCACCGCACCCAAAGCAAAACCGATCACCGCCTCAAAGCCCAAAAGGAAAAACCGGGAAAAGGTAAACCGAAACTCCTTTCCTCTGACACAGCGGATGATGAAATAAAGCACAACAAAAAGGACTTCACCAAAGAAAAAATAGTAATTGACAACGGCGTTGAGCGCCACCGTCAAAGCGAACAGTCCCCGCCGCCCGTTGACCATAAACTCTTCCATACCGATCAATAAAAGCGGGAAAAAGGCGACAACCTCCAAAAAATGGTTGAAGAAGATGTTGTAAATGCTGTAGCCGGAAAAAGCGTATAAAAGCGCGCCTAACAGCGCGTACCGGTCATCTTTGGTAAACCGCTTAAAATAGCCAAACGAGGTCACTGCCGCTGTCGCCAGCTTTAAAATCAAAAGAGGCGCCATCAAATACGGCACTGCTTTTAGGGGAAACAGCAGCGTCAGATAGAAAAAGGGATTGCCTAAACCGTAAACCGAGTAGGAGCCGATGAAATTGACTCCCAGATCGGTGTACCAGTTTAAGCCCCATTCCCCGTTTCTCACCGCTTCATGACACAGCCGGTAAAAGGGGACCTGCTGGACATTAAAATCCCCGTAATAGATAAAATACCCCTGATCCAAAATCAAAAACGGAAGGAAGATCACCGCACCGATGATCAAAGCGAGAACAAATACCTTTCCGTATCCCATCCGAAGCTCCAGGCCCCGAACATATTTTTCTTTCGTCTTTCCCATCCAATCCCTCTTTTTTACGGCCGCTGCCGAAATAACGTAACGAATCTATCCGGAATACGAACCATTCCGTAATTTTGTTACAAAAAATCCAAAATCTCCCTTACAGTATACCATAAATCCAGCCGATAGAAAAGAAAGAAATAAAGATTTAACAATTTGATTTTTCGGATGGACAAGCTTTTCTTTTTTTGCTACAATGAAACGAAGGGGGCGATTTTTTGGAAAACAGTTTTTTTGCGCTGCTGCTGCGTATGAAATATATCGACCGATGGGGGCTGATGCGCAATACCTTCAGCGACAATTTGGCGGAGCATAGCTTAGAGACCGCCGTGATCGCTTACCAGCTTTGCCTGATTGGCAATCTTTGCTTTCAAAAAAAGCTGGACGCTGATCGGTGCGCTGTGCTGGCGCTGTTTCATGACGTTTCGGAGATCATTACCGGCGATATGCCCACACCAGTCAAATACGGCGATCCTATGCTGAAAGAAACCTATAAGGCGATGGAAAAACGGGCGATGGAATCTCTTTTGAGCCATATTGCTTCCCCGTTTCGGGAACACTACCAAAAGATCCTTCTCCCCGACGAACAAGACGCCGCCCTGCTTCCCTATTTGAAGGCTGCCGATAAGCTTTCGGCTCTCATCAAATGCCTTTTGGAAACAGAAAACGGAAACCGGGAGTTTTCCGGCGCCCTGCGTTCCCAAAAGGAAGCTTTGCAGGCGATGGATCTGCCGGAGGCGGATTATTTTATCAAACAGTTTATTCCCCCGTTTTTAAAAACGCTGGACGAACAAAAAAACGAGCAGTAAGGAGATGTTCCTATGAGTCAATGGGTCAACGATTACGAGCCGGAAGCCTTTTTCCGGTATTTTGAAGAGATCACCGCCATCCCTAGAGGATCGGGAAACGAAAAAGGGATCGCCGATTACCTTGAAGTCTTTGCCAAAAATCATGGCCTTGTTTGCTATCGGGATGAGGTCCACAATATCCTCATTCAAAAACCGGGACAAAACGGCGGCGAAAACAAAAAGCCGGTCATGCTACAAGGGCATACCGATATGGTCTGTGAAAAAAATGCCGGCGTGGACCATGATTTTGAGACCGATCCCATCCCTCTTTATCGGGACGGAGAATACCTTCGGGCAAAGGGTACTACGTTAGGCGCCGACGACGGCGTCGCGGTGGCTATGATGCTGACGCTTTTAAGCGATCCATCCATCAACCACCCTCCTCTGGAGTGTCTGTTTACCGTTCAGGAGGAAACCGGACTTATCGGCGCCTCCCATTTTGATTTTTCCAAAACCAAAGCCAACCGCTTAATCAATCTGGACGCAGAACCGGAGGGAACCATGCTCATAAGCTGTGCCGGAGGGATGCGCTGCCGGCTTCGAAAAGACGGCGTCCGGGAAAACGGCGCACAGCCTGCCGCCGTGATCCAAATCCGCGGCTTAATGGGAGGCCACTCAGGATCCTGTATCAACGAAAACCGGAAAAACGCCAACATTTTAATGGGGCGGATACTTTCCGAGCTTCGCCGCTTGGTTTCGTTCCAGATCGCATCTTTAAACGGCGGAAGCAAGGATAACGCCATTCCCAGAGAATGTGACGCAGTTATTTGTCTTTCCGATTTTGAACAGGCGAAAGCGGTGACAGACCGGCTCGCAAAGGAAATTACCTCCGAGGTTTCAAAGCTGGATCAAAGTTTCTCTCTTACCATACAAAAAACAGCCGACTGCATCCCCTTTGACCGGGAGACCACCGACGATTTGATCGACTGCCTCACCTTGGCGCCCAACGGTGTCGTCGCTATGAGCGCGCACATCGAGGGACTGGTGGAAACCTCTTTGAATTTTGGTGTCATACAGACCGAAGGCGACACGGTGAAGTTGACCTTCTCTCCCCGCTCCTCTTCGGAAGGAAGCCAAAACGCCACCGAGGAAAAGCTGAAAACGCTGGCCAAACGCTGCGGCTTTTCCTTCTCCTCGGACAGCCGCTATCCCGGCTGGGCGTACAACCCCCATTCCAAGCTGAGAGAGATCGCGAAGGAATGCTACCAAAAACGGTTTGGTAAAGAAATGAACGTGGAAGCCATCCACGCCGGTCTGGAGTGCGGCCTCTTTATGGAAAAGCGGCCGACTTTGGATATTATCGCTACCGGCGGCACCGCTTTGGAGATCCATACGCCGGATGAATGCTTAGAGATCGCATCCTGCGAACGGCTTTACTTCTGGCTGAAGGACGTATTGGCGGCTCTTCCGGAAGAATAAAGAAAAAAGAGTGTAAGGCTTTTTGCTTTACACTCTTTTTTCCTACAGCGTAAAGAACCGATGTCCTTCCATCTCGAAGCAAAAAGACAAGCGATTTTCAAACCAGCTTGCCGATGATCCTACAGCCCATTTGGGGGCGTAGAAAAACATGGCGTTTTGGGAGAGGTCCGGCGTGGAACCGCTTAAAGCCTCGGCAACCGCCTGCTTGGTGTCGGCGTCTGGAAGATAATTTTTCTGGTAGTAGTTTTGGATGGAGCAAAATTGGTTTTCCTGGGTCAGCACTTCCGCAATGGTATCTGGAAAGGCATTTGACTTTACACGATTGAGGATCACATATGCAATGATCCGCTTGTGTTCAATGGAAGCACCCCGCACCTCCTGCTGGATCACATATTCCATCATTGTTCGTTCTTCCTCAGTGTAGGCGACGGCGGGCACGGCGGATGCCTCTACCACACTTAGCCGGCGCTCGGCAGAAATGTACCCCTTTTTCACCGCGCTTTTTAAGCCTGCGGCGGATGCTTCCCCGCCAAACAACAAAAAAGACGCCAGCAAAAAACACAAGAATTTTCGATACAAAATCCTTCCCCCTTTTCTTTTTAGAAAGTATTCACAAAAAAGGAGGATTTATACCATTTCTCCCGAAATAGACAAACCCGGAGGCAGTAAATCCTGTCTCCGGGTTTTTACTATGGATGATTGGGACAAAATTACGCTTCGTCCGGATAGATAACACTATGCCGGATGGGAAGCCAATGATTCAGCGCTTTACGCAAAGTCAGATCCCAGAAATCCCACTCATGCTTGTAACCGGGCACCGCTTCAAAATGGACCTTGCAGCCAAGGCCGATCATATGCTGCGCCGTTGTAGTGGAATCAGGGTAAGCACCTTCATCGGCGGTGCCCACAGTAAAGAAGAACTCCGGCATATCCTTGCCCGCTTTGACCTGGGTCACTGCGTAATTCCACGGATCGTTGATGCCGTTGGGATCCGCGCCGAATTTAGGCTCGGGAGAACGCTCTTTTCCGCCGTTGGCGTTGGGACCCCGTCCGCCGCCGGACATACAAAGCGCCGCCGCGTACCGTTCGGGATAGGTCACCGCTAACTTATATGTACCCATCGCGCCCATGGAAAGGCCCGCTACAAAGTTATCCTCTCTTTTATCCGAGAAGGGGAAGATCGCCCGGCACATTTTCGGAAGCTCATCGGCAACAAATTCAAAGTATTTCGCGCCGTTGGGATCATCGGTGTAGCTGGCGTTGTAGTCAGCAGGCATAACCACCGCGATCTTGTTATCGTCCGCGTAACGGGTGATATTGGAGAAGTGAAGATAATCGCTGTCGTCGCCGGTTCCGCCATGCAACAGCCACAAAACCTGGTACTTCATCCCCGGTACATAAACGTCTTTT
>CALWZB010000014.1 GCA_944385915.1 uncultured Clostridia bacterium
GGATCCTTCTACCCAGGTGGGAGCCTGTATCTGCAACAGCGACCGCAAGATCCTTTCGGTGGGGTATAACGGGATGCCCACAGGATGCAATGATGACGATATGCCCTGGGAACGGGAAGGGGAATTGCTGGATACCAAATACGCCTTCGTCTGTCATGCTGAGCTCAACGCCATTTTAAATAACGATGGCGGCTCATTAAAAGGAACGACGGTCTATGTGACGCTGTTTCCCTGCAATGAATGTGCCAAAGCCATTGTTCAGTGCGGTATCAAAGAGGTCATTTATTTTGATGACAAATACGCGGATACCCCCTCCATCATCGCTTCCAAACGGATCCTGGATATGGCGGGAGTGACCTACCGTCGCTATGTTCCCAGCGGAAAACAGATCACCCTTTCGTTTTGATTGACACTACCGCGGCGATGCCGCGGTTTTTTTCCGAGAATTCGAAAAAAGCCTATCGAAAAGGACATTTTTGTGGTAAAATAATACGGAGTAAGGAAAAGAAAGGAAGCTTATATGGAGGATACCAGAGAACAGTACCTTTCTTTGGTAAAGGAACTGAATTTCCATGCTTTGCGTTATTATACATTGGACGATCCGCTCATCCCCGATGATGTGTACGATCAAATGATGGTCCGGCTCAAAGAGATGGAACGCCGCCACCCCGACTGGGTGGCAAAGGATTCCCCGACACAGAGGGTAGGGGATGTTTTATACAATACCTTTGAAAAGGTACCCCATACTGTGCAGATGGGAAGCTTACAGGACGTATTCAGCTTAGAGGAGTTGGACGCCTTTTTCCAAAAAACCAAAGAGATTTCCGATGCTATACAGTATGTGGTAGAACCGAAAATCGATGGGCTTTCCGTCTCTTTGGAATATCGGGACGGTGTTTTCTTTCGCGGTTCCACCAGAGGAAACGGTTTTGTGGGAGAGGATGTCACCTTAAATTTAGCGACGATCGAAGCGATTCCCAAACAGCTTGCCAAGCCTGTTCCGTACTTGGAAGTACGGGGCGAGGTTTATATGCCAAAAGAGGTTTTTGCCCGTTTGGTTTTAAAACAGCAGGAAAACGACGAGCCGGTGTTTAAAAACCCGAGGAATGCGGCGGCCGGAGGTCTCCGTCAAAAGGATCCTGCGGTAACCGCGAAACGGTGCCTCTCCATTTTTATTTTCAACATCCAACAGATCCAGGGAGAAACCCTTTCATCTCATAAGCAGTCGTTAGATTATCTTCGGATGCAGGGTTTTCCGGTATCGCCCTCTTATCCGCTTTTGTCTCGGCCCGAAGAGGTCAAAAAAGAGATTTTGCGTATCGGTTCCCATCGAAGCGAATTTTCTTTTGATATCGACGGTGCAGTCGTGAAAGTCGATGACCTTGCCCTTCGGGAACAGTTAGGCAGTACCGCAAAATTTCCAAGATGGGCGGTCGCCTTCAAATATCCTCCCGAGGAAAAGGAAACCACCCTTTTGGATATCGAGATCCAGGTGGGGAGGACCGGAGCGCTGACGCCTACCGCGGTATTTGAGCCGGTCACTTTGGCGGGGACTTCGGTAAGCCGGGCGGTCTTGCATAATGAGGATTTTATCGAGAAACTGGATATCCGCGTTGGTGACCGGATCTTGGTGCGAAAAGCGGGAGACATTATCCCCGAGGTGATCCGTCTGGTTTCTCATACACCGGGAAGTGTCCCGTATCGGTTCCCGAAACGCTGTCCCATTTGCGGGGGAGAGGTCAAAAAAGACGAGGACGGCGCGGTGATCCGCTGTCTCAATCCCGCCTGTCCCGCGGCGGTGAAAAGGAATCTGATTCATTTTGCGTCACGAAACGCGATGAATATCGACGGCCTCGGACCGGCGATCATAGACCAGCTTTTGGATAAGAAAAAGATCGCTTCGGCGGCGGATCTGTACCGGTTGACCCGAGAGGACCTTTTGGAGCTGGATGGCTTTGCCGACCTTTCCGCCGACAATTTGATCGGCGCCATTGCCGCGTCGAAACAAAATCCCTTATCCCGGTTTTTATTTGGACTTGGGATCCGTAATATTGGAGAAAAAGCGGCAAAACAGCTTTCCGAAGCGTTTCCCTCTCTAAGCCGGCTGATGGCGGCTTCGGAGGAGGAGATCCAGAGCATCGACGGTTTCGGGGAAGTAATGGCAAAAAGTGTCATCGATTACTTTGCCGATGAAAACGCCGTAAAACTGATTCGGGATTTCCAAAGCCAGGGTATCGATCCTATCGAAACCGTTCAGGAGAAAGGGGATCTTTTCGCCGGAAAGACCTTTGTGCTTACAGGTACCCTCAGCCGGTATACCCGAAAAGAGGCGCAGGCGCTCATTGAGAAAAACGGCGGTAAGGTTTCCGGTTCGGTTTCCAAAAAAACAAGTTATCTGCTAGCCGGAGAGGATCCGGGAAGCAAGCTTACCAGGGCGGCTTCCCTTGGTGTTTTGGTTTTATCCGAGGATGAATTCGACGCCTTGCTTGAAAAAGGAATGGACAATTTGAAGGAGGAACAATAAATGGAGATGGATTTGAAACGTCTGGCGAAGCTTTCAAGACTTCGTTTTACCGAAGAGGAAGAAAAGAAATTCCAAGGACAGATGGAGCAGATCGTAAAAATGGTGGAAAAGCTTCCGGACCTGGATGCGTCGGGACCTTTGATCGATCCGAATTCCCCTATGGAGATGCGCAAGGACGTAGCGGAAAAGAAATTTAATCGGGACGAGCTTTTAAAAAATGCGCCTCAGGTTCAGGCCGGATGTGTCGTGGTTCCCAAGGTCGTAGAAGAATAAGGAGGGTCATTATGGAATTATATCAGCTCACCGCGTGGGAACTATTCGAAAAAATGGCGGCAAAGGAATGTTCCGCCGAGGAGATCACCCAATCGGTCTTACGTCGGATCGACCAGAAAGAAGGGGATGTCCAGGCGTACCTGACCTTAAACAAAGAGGCTTCGCTGGCGCAGGCGAGGGCGGTAGACCAAAAACGCGCTTCCAATGAAGCATTATCTCCTTTGGCGGGGATCCCCATAGGGATCAAGGATAACATCTGCACCAAAGGGGTCAAGACCACTTGTGCATCCAAGATCCTTTCGGAGTTTGTTCCTCCTTACAACGCAACAGTTATGGATAAGCTGGACGCTACCGATTGTGTCTATTTAGGCAAGCTCAATATGGATGAATTCGCCATGGGCTCGTCCACTGAAAACAGCTTCTTTCAAAAAACCCATAATCCTCACAATATAAAATATGTCCCCGGCGGCTCTTCGGGCGGAAGCGCTGCTGCGGTATCCGCGGGAGAAGCGGTATTGGCGCTTGGTTCCGATACCGGCGGATCTATCCGCCAGCCCTCGGCCTACTGTGGAACAGTGGGGTTAAAGCCTACCTATGGCACCGTTTCTCGTTATGGCTTGGTGGCGTTTGCTTCCTCTTTGGATCAGATCGGGCCTATCGGCCGAAGTGTAAAGGATGTCGCTTTACTCTATTCCGCTATCTGCGGCAAGGACGAAAAGGATACTACCAGCATCCGCAGAGAGTATCCTGATTTCGCAAAAGGGATCGTTCCGTCGGTAAAAGGAATGACCATCGGTCTTTCCGACGAGTATTTCGGAGAAGGCGTTTCCGATGAGGTCAAGACAGCGGTTATGAAAGCGGTAGACGCTTTGAAGGAACAGGGCGCAAACGTTGTTTCCGTTTCCCTTCCCAGCACCGATCAGACCTTAGCCGCTTATTACATTATTGCATCTGCCGAAGCATCCTCCAATCTGGCGCGTTTTGACGGTGTCAAATACGGATACCGCACCAAAGAATACACCACCTTGGAAGAGATGTATGAAAAAACCAGAAGCGAAGGCTTCGGAGATGAAGTAAAACGCCGGATCATGCTCGGTACCTATGTTCTTTCCTCAGGTTATTATGACGCTTATTATAAAAAAGCGAAATTTACCCAGAAGATGATCCAGGATGCTTTCCAGACCGCGTTTGGCTGCTGCGATTTGATTTTGACTCCTACGGCGCCGGATACCGCTTTTCAAATCGGCGAAAACATCCATGACCAGGTCAAAATGTATATGAATGACATCTTGACGGTTACCGTCAACATTGCCGGCCTTCCGGCGCTCAGCGTTCCCTGTGGGTTTGACAAAAAAGGACTCCCCATCGGTTTGCAGATGATCGGTCCCAAGTTCAGCGAGGGTGTTTTATTTAACGCGGCGGCCTGTTATGAAGAGCTTTTGGGCGGATTTTCCGCTTTCTCGGCGCTGAAATAAGGAGGAAGGAATATGAGCAAAGAATATGTGACTGTCATTGGATTGGAAGTCCATGCGGAATTAAATACCCAGTCGAAAATCTATTGCAGCTGTAAGAACAGCTTTGGCGCCGAAGTCAATACCCAGTGCTGCCCCGTTTGTATGGGAATGCCGGGAACCCTTCCCACTTTAAATGAGCAGGTAGTGGCGTCGGCGGTCAAAATGGGATATGCTTTAAACTGCACCATCAATCCCGTATCCAAACAGGATCGGAAAAACTACTTTTATCCTGACCTTCCCAAAGCTTATCAGATCAGCCAGTTTGATATCCCGCTTTGTGAAAACGGTTATGTGGATATTTGGGTGGACGGGAAGGAAAAGCGCATCGGCGTCACCCGGATCCATATTGAAGAAGACGCGGGAAAACTGATCCACGACAACAGCTTTGCCGGTTCTTTAGTGGATTTTAACCGCTGCGGCGTACCTTTGATCGAGATCGTCTCCGAGCCGGATCTTCGAAGCTCCAAAGAGGCGAAAGCGTATCTGGATACCATTAAGTCCATTGTGCAGTACATCGACGTTTCCGATGCCAAAATGCAGGAGGGCTCCATTCGCTGCGATATCAACGTATCGGTGATGGAGAAGGGAAGCGATACCTTCGGAACCCGGGTGGAAATGAAAAACGTCAATACCTTCAGCGGCGCTGTTCGTGCCATCGAATACGAGGCGGCGCGCCAGATCGCTATTTTGGAGCAGGGCGGAACCATTGAGCAGGAAACCCGCCGCTGGGATGACCAAAAGGGACAAAACTTCCTTTTGAGAAGCAAGGAAGACGCTCATGATTACCGGTATTTTCCGGAACCCGACTTACAGACGATTGTTTTAGAAGAAAGTTACCTTTCTCAAATCAAGGATTCCATCCCGGAATTGCCCAACAAAAAATTTGTTCGCTATCTCACCGATTACGATCTGCCTGAGGATGATGCATCCTTGCTGGTGGCTTCAGTGGAAAAATCCACCTTTTTTGAAACGATGGTGGCGTTTGGCGATGTAAAGCCCAAATCCATCAGCAACTGGATCTTAGGTGATATTTCCCGGATCATGAACGAAACCGGAAAAGCGTTAGCGGATTTAGAGATCGACGCCAAGGGCTTGGATGCGTTGCTTTTGATGATCGATGAAAATAAGATCTCCAATTCTGCCGGTAAAACGGTGTTCGAGGAGATGCTCAAAACCAAAGCGTCTCCGGAAGAGATCGTCAAAGAAAAAGGCTTGCTGCAAATCTCGAATTCCGATGCGCTGTAAAAAATCGTTGACGAGATTCTTGCCGAAAATCAAAAATCGGTAGACGATTACCGCAATGGTAAAACCAACGCGCTGGGATTTTTGGTTGGACAATGTATGAAAGCGTCCAAAGGCAAAGGAAATCCTGCAATGATGAAGGAAATGCTGTTAAATTATCTGGAAAATCAATAAGATGAAAAACCCGCCGAATCTTTTTTTCGGCGGGTTATTGCTTTTTGGATTTGGATATGGTATATTTTACCTGTCCCCTGAATTTCGCAAAATTTTAATTTTGCGAAATTACCGGTTTCATTTTTACCGAAAGGACGGCGATGATTTTGTCTTATAGCACCGGAAATTATCAGGACGCCCCAATCCCCTTAAAGGATTACTTATTCTATCTTTTGACCATCAAAGGACGGTCCCGTTTAACGGTAGAAAATTATTATCTGGATCTACGCACTTTTTTACGGTTTATGAAACAGTTTAAAGGGTTTGCGGATCCGAAAAAGGAGCCGGAAGAAATCGATATTTCGGATTTGAATTACGATTTTTTGGAATCCATCACTTTATCCGATGTATATGAATTTTTGCATTACATCTACGACGACCGGGACAATAATCCAAGAACACGCGCCCGGAAAGCTTCGGCGCTTCGCGGCTTTTTTAAGTACCTTTGCAACATCACCGGTAAGCTGAAAACCAATCCGGTAGAAAATCTCGAAATGCCGACCCTTCCCAAAACCCTTCCCAAATATCTGACGCTGGAACAGTCTTTGGAACTGCTCCAAACCGCCAATCATCAGGGCGCCGCTTCGGACCGGGATTATTGCATGGTGGTATTGTTTTTAAACTGCGGGATCCGTCTTTCCGAGCTGACCGGACTTCGGCTTTCCGATATCTCTCTTTCGGAAAAGCGAATGACAGTGCTGGGCAAAGGAAATAAACAACGGATGCTGTATCTGAATGACGCATGTGTAGACGCATTAAACCGGTATCTGGAAAGTCGTCTCAATATTCCCAATATTGTAGATCAAAACGCCCTGTTTTTAAATCGAAGCGGAAAACGGTTGGGACAGCGTCGTGTTCAGCAGATCATCACTTCCCTATTGCAGCAGGCAGGGCTGGCGGATTCCGGCTTTTCCACCCATAAGCTTCGCCATACCGCGGCGACTATGATGTACCAATACGGTAAGGTGGATGTGCGGGTGCTTCAGGAAATCTTAGGTCACGAAAATTTAAACACCACCGAGATCTATACCCATGTAGCGAATGAGCAAAAAGAGGAAGCACTATCCAAAAATCCGCTGGGAAAGGTAAAAATGAAGCCGGAGACCGAGAAAAACAAGGCGTAAAGTAAAACACTTTACGCCTTGTTTCCTATTCGTTAGGATGATTTTTCCGGTAATCCAGATAACTGTTTAAAATAATAGTTGCCGCAACCTCGTCGATCACCGATTTTCGTTTCTTTCCTCTGGTATTGGTTTCATTGAGCATATTGTGGGCAGAAACGGTAGTGGACCGCTCGTCCCACATCCGAACCGGAAGACTGGTATAGCTTCGGATCATATCGGCAAATTGTTTGCACTTTTCCGCCCGCTCTCCCTGGGTTCCGTTCATATTGATGGGAAGGCCCACAACGATCTCCCCTACCCCATATTCTGCGGCGGCGAAAGCGACCTGTCTTGCCGTTTGATCCGGATCGGTTTCGTGGATAACGCCGATGGGCGACGCTAACATCTCTAACCGGTCACAGGCGGCTAGCCCGGTTCTGGCGTCGCCGAAGTCTACTGCCATAATTTTCATGTGTCCTCCTTACCAGGGTTCTACCCTGCCGATGATCTGGGAAACGGACGAATAAGCGTGTGCGTCCAGCCATTCGTTCATTTCTCGGATGATCCTGACCGGAGCGAAGGGATCATGGAAGATCGCAGCGCCTACCTGAACGGCTTGCGCGCCCGCCATCATCATTTCAATAGCGTCTTTTCCGCTCGCGACACCTCCCATTCCCACCACGGGGATCGAGACGGCGTTGGCTACCTGCCACACCATACGGACCGCTACCGGAAAAACCGCGGGACCGGAGAGTCCGCCTACGTTGTTTTTTAAGATGGGACGTTTGCTTTCAATATCGATCCGCATTCCCAAAAGGGTATTGATCAGCGATACCGCGTCCGCCCCGGCAGCTTCTACCGATTTGGCGATATCGGTAATACTGGTAACGTTGGGACTCAATTTGACCATCAATGGTTTGGTGGTGGCTTTTCGAACTGCGGCGGTAATGGCTCCTGCACTTTCACAGGATGTTCCGAACGCCACCCCGCCCTCTTTTACATTGGGACAGGAGATGTTCAGCTCCAGCATATGCACTTTGGTATTTTCCAGTCTTCTTGCGATCTCTACGCAATCTTCTACCGTACTTCCCGCTACATTAGCGATGATAACGGTATCCTGTTCCTGAAGATAAGGCAATGCATCCCGAATAAAGGCGTCAATACCCGGATTTTGGAGCCCTACGGAATTGAGCATTCCGGCGGGAGTTTCAGCGATCCTGGGCGGAGGGTTTCCGTCTTTGGGGTCAAGAGTCGTCCCTTTGGTAGAGATCCCGCCAAGAAGCGACAAGGGATAGAGGTCTTCATATTCCCTTCCAAAGCCAAAGGTTCCGGATGCGGGAATAATGGGATTTTTAAAAGTGACGCCGGCTACAGTGACCGAAAGATCTGCCATTAAAATACGACCTCCTTTGCGGGAAATACCGGCCCATCCTTACAAACGTGGCCGTAGTATTCCTTTTCTTCCTCTGTTCGTTTTAACCGGCATGCGCAAACTAAACATGCGCCAACGCCGCAGCCCATCCGTTCCTCTAATGAAACTTCACATTCGATTTTTTGATCCGCGGCGATCTTCGCCACTTTTTCCAGCATCACCTTCGGCCCGCAGGCAAAAAGATAATCGGGCTTCTCCTTTGTTACCATCCCGGCAAGCGCATCGGTCACAAACCCTTTTTGCCCTCTGGTTCCGTTGTCGGTGCATACAATCGTCTCTGCGCCATAACGGCGAAAATCCTCTTCCAGGATCACAGCGGAAGCGTCCCGAAAACCTAAAATGGCTTTGGCGTTTGCGCCGTAAAACTTTACTGCCTGGAGCAAGGGCGGAACACCGATACCGCCGCCGACAACGATCACCTTTTTTCCGGGATCCAGCGTAAATCCATGCCCAAGCGGTCCCATAACATCCAGCGTTTCTCCTTCGTTGAGCCGGGCTAACGCTTTGGTGCCCTCTCCTCTGATCTCATACACCAACGTAATGGTGCCGCGGCTCGAATCCGCTTCACATAAAGAGATGGGCCGGCGAAGAAAGTAGCCGGGCACCGTTACATGAACAAACTGTCCCGCTTTGGCGAAAGCCGCAATATCCGGCGCCGCAATGACGAGCCGGTAGATGTTTTTCGCCAGGTTTTCTTTATGCAAAATGACGTCATTTCCCTGGAAATAACTCATACCATCACCTCCGTTTTTTTCACGGTATCATTGTACCATCTTTTTATAAAAAACGCAATCGCGGGTTATGGTGCTAAGTATTTTCGGATGAAATAAGAAGGTGTCCCGCTCCAGGCATGGCAGTAGCTATGGATGATTTTGGAACCATAAGGAGAAAAGTCTTTATGATCCGGATCGTAAATTTCATAAAAGCAGTTGGCGCCATCCTCTACCATACCGCCCCAGTACCGCTTCATCTAATCCACCGCTTCTTTTTTCATCCCGCAGCAAAAGAGCGCTTCAATAAAATGATGATACATATAAGGCGTTACCATGCCCACTTTTGGCCGTCTCTCCAAAAGACGCTGTAAAAGAGCCCGACTTTCTTCTTTTTCAAAAATACCAGCCAGCACGAACCATATTTGAGATGCCCATGAGATCTGCCGTTTGGCGCCGCTGACGAAAAACCCTTCTTTCTCGTCCCAAAGGACCTCTTTCGCGCCTTTTGTAAGCCAAAGGATCTGTT
>CALWZB010000015.1 GCA_944385915.1 uncultured Clostridia bacterium
CGGTGCCTAAAGAGAAAATCGCTAAAACCTTACACTACACCCGTTTCCTTGTAAGCGACGCACCAAAACGGAAAAAACAGCGGATCCGCTTTAACCAGCGGGTTGCCTTTGAGCTCATCAATGAGGCCATCCGCGTCTCCAAAAAAGGCAAAGAGCTCCATGACGGCATCGAAGAGATCTATTGTGGCGCCGTCAACTTCAAAATCGTGGATCAGATAACCAAATCCACACAAAAAGCCATCAATACTGCTAAAATCGATTGATTGTTGCGGGAAAATATGGTAGAATGGAAAAAAGGAGGAATGAGCATGAAAATATATGATCTTACTCAGGAAATTTTTTCTTCTATCGTTTTTCCCGGCGATCCGGCTCCCAAATATACCCGGGTCCGCGCCACAGAAAAAGGAGATATGTGCAACCTCACCGAGTTTTCCATGTGTGCCCACAACGGGACCCATATGGACGCTCCTTTCCATTTTATTCCCGATGGGATCGCCATCGACCAGGTGGATCTTAACCGCTGTGTCGGCGAAGCGACGGTGGTTTCCTTTGACGGGGAGATCAAGGCAAAGGACGCCGAAAAGCTGATGGAAAACGCGAAGCCCCGGCTTTTGATCAAAGGCGACGTCAAAATTACCGCTGAAGCGGGTGAGGTATTTGCTTCCAAACTGCTGCTGCTCGGGATCGAACCCCAATCGGTGGGAATGGCGCATGTTGCCTTATTAAGCAAAGAGATCGCCGTTTTGGAGGGACTGGTGTTAAAAGAGGTTCCCGAAGGCGACTATTTCCTTTCTGCGGCTCCCATTAAGCTGGGTGGCTGCGACGGCGCTCCCTGCCGCCCGTTACTGATTTCCTGTTCCGACTAAACAAAGATAAGAAAAAACGCTTCCAAAGATTTTTTGGAAGCGTTTTTTGATGAATACTAATAAGCCCAAATCAAAATCAGGATCAAAATCGCAATAACTGGTAAAAACACCACCGCCGCAGCCAAAAACATAGCGGGCAGATCGCCCCGGTCCAGCTGAAGCTTATCATCGTCGCAAAACCGGTCCGATTTTTTGATCTTTCCGAAAATGGCATCGATTTTTTCCTTGAAAAACATATCGCTACCTGCTGCCCAGCTGATGATGGCAAGCCACCAAATGTCCGGGCTCCACCTCTTCAAATTCCGGCGTTACCTCGGTACAGATCTTGGTACAATACTTGCACCGGGTATGGAATTTACAGCCTTTGGGCGGGTTGATGGGGCTGGGGATATCCCCTTCCAGAAGGGAGATCTCTTTAGAACGGTCCAAATCGGTCGTAGGAATCGCGTTCAACAGCGCCTCGGTATACGGATGCTTGGGATTGGCAAACAGCGCCTCCGAAGGCGCGATCTCCACCAGGGTACCAAGATACATTACACCGATCCGGTCACTGATATACTTCACCACCGAAAGGTCATGGGAAATAAAGAGGTAGGTCAGATTGTCTTTTTCTTTCAAATCCAAAAGCAGATTGAGGATCTGGGACTGAATGGAAACGTCCAAAGCGGACACCGCTTCGTCACACACCACAAATTTAGGGCGAAGCGCCAGGCTGCGGGCAATGCCGATACGCTGCCGCTGACCGCCGGAAAACTGATGAGGATAGCGATGAAGCATATACGGCTGCAAGCCGCATTCCTCCATAACCTGAATGACAAACTGCTGCATCCGCGCGTCGTTGCGCTTAAAGACACCGTGGGCGATCAAGCCTTCGCCGATGATCTGTCCCACTGTCATTTTGGGATTCAAAGAAGAGTAGGGATCCTGGAAAATGAGCTGGAGATCCCGCCGAAGCAAGCGCATCTCCGAATACTCCAGCCGGGCCAAATCGATTCCGTCGTCCAAAAAGGTTTCATTTTCCTGAAATGCGGCGTTGTCTTTATAGGACTCCCGCATCCGGTCGATCACCTCGTGGGCGGCCCTCAATTCTTTTTCCTTTTCTTCGATCTCTCTGCTTTTGGCGGAAATCTTTTCCCGAAGCGCCGCCACCTTTTTTTGCATTCCACCGGCGGAACGGTTCTTTTTTTGCTTTTCGTCAATGGCAAAAAGCAAATCCGCTTCATCCAGTTCAAAGGCCGAAAGCTCCTCATGCAGCTTTTTATTGGCCTTCGCCAGATAATACACGTCTAAAAACGCCTTGGACACCGGTTCCAAATCTTCTGCCACAATAAAGCCGCCAATCAGTTGAACGATGTCCAAAAAGGCATCGTTGGCCGCTTTTTTGGCCTGGTTGAACTCGGAAAGCTTATCAAACAGCTCTTTGGCGTCCTCCCTCTCTTCGGGGATCTCCACCTTCGTCTGATCCAAAGTCACCTCGGTACCCAACGCTTTGGAAAGCGCCGCACGCGCCTCCTCTAACTTTTCCCGGCACGCCTCCATTTCGGTGCGGTGACGGTTCAGGTTCTTTAATGTCTCCTCGACATAGGCGGGCGCCATAGAATCCAACGTCCGTCCATAATACATGGTCTTTCCGTCCGTCTGATGATAAAGCTGAAGCAGAACCCGTCCCAAAGTCGACTTTCCGCATCCGCTCTCGCCCACCAGTCCGAAGGTTTCTTCCCGGTAAATATCCAGAGAAATACCGTCGTTGGCTTTTACGAACATCCCTTTCTTTTTCAAAGGGAAATACTGTTTTAAATCTTTGATCCGCAAAAGGAGTTCTTTGTTTTGATTATCCATGGCGATCCTCCTTTAAGGGATAGAAGCAGCGAATCGTCTGATTCTCATTTACCGGAACCAGCTGAGGCTCTTCCTTCTGACAGCGCTCAGTGCAATACTTGCAGCGGGGCGCGAATTTACATCCCGCCGGCAGATCCAAAGGATGGGGCACCGCGCCCGGAATCGCGTCAAGACGCACACCCTGGGGGGTATCCAGTCTGGGAATGGACTCCATCAAGCCCTCCGTATAAGGATGGGACGCCTTGGCTTTGGGATCAAAAATGACCTCCACCGGCGCTTTTTCCACTACCTGGCCGCAGTACATAACCGCTACCTCATCCGCCATCTGGCTGATAACACCTAAATCGTGGGTGATAAACAGGATAGACGTCCCCTGTTCCCGCTTCAGATCATTCATAAGCTTCAGGATCTGTGCCTGAATGGTTACATCCAGCGCCGTGGTGGGCTCATCCGCGATCAAAAGGGCCGGCTTACATGCCAAAGCCATAGCGATCATGACTCTCTGACGCATACCGCCGGAAAGCTGGTGGGGATACTGCTTGGCAACGCTTTCAGGGTTTGGGATCTTGACATCCGAAAGGATATCCACCACCTTTTTGCGCGCTTCTTTTTTGCTCATCCCCTGGTGGATCTGAAACACCTCGGCGATCTGCCGCTCAATGGTGAAAATGGGATTCAGGCTGGTCATAGGCTCTTGGAAAATAACCGAGATCTCGTTTCCGCGGATCTTATACATATCCCGGATGGAATAGGTAGAAAGATCGTTTCCGTTAAAAAGGATCTTTCCGCTTTCAATGTAACCGTTGCCGTCCAAAAGCTTCAAAATACTCATAGCGGAAACCGACTTGCCGCTTCCCGACTCGCCGACGATCCCCAACGTTTTTCCTGCATCCACAGAATAGGAAACGCCGTTTACCGCCTTTACGATCCCTCGCTTGGTGGTGAAAAAAGTATGAAGATCCTGTACATCCAATAATGGCATTCCTATCCCTCCTATCTCTCGTTGGATTTCGGGTCAATGGCGTCCCGAAGACCGTCGCCGATGGTATTGATACAGATAACACAGATACTTAACGCCAACGCCGGGAACACCCACTGCCACCAGTAATTCTGGATAACGATGGAGTTGTTGCTTCCTGTCAGCATATTGCCCCAGGTAGGACGGGGCAGCGAAACGCCGAATCCCAAATAGGAAAGAGAGGACTCGGTCAGAAGACAGGTCGCAAAGCTCAATGTCGCATTGACGATAATGGTAGAGATAACGTTGGGCAAAATGTGCTTGAAGACAATAGCGCTTTGTTTGACGCCCATCGCTTTCGCCGCGGTGACAAATTCCTGTTCCCGCTGGGAAAGGACCTGCGCGCGAACCAGTCTTGCAAGACCGGACCAGCTCAGCACGCCCAAAATCACCATGATCAGGAAGATACGCTGGGTTTCGGAAAGAGAGTTTCCGATGATGGATGATAAAATCATGGCAAAAGGCAAAAACGGCATCGCCGAAATGATTTCGGCAACACGCATCAAAAACATATCCACTTTGCCGCCGAAATAGCCCGCCAGACATCCCACGATGATACCGATCACCGTAGAGATCACTACCGCAATGGCGCCAATGGTCATAGTCATCTTTCCGCCATGGACCAAACGGGTCAGAATATCCCGGCCTAAGCCGTCCGTTCCAAAAACGTATCCTTTCAGACCCCAGGAATGAACGTTTCCGTCTTCATCCAGAGCATAGTTCTGGTAAAAGCCGGAAAAGATCTGGGTGATCCCCTCGCTGACCGAGGAGGGAAGCTTGATCTGGCCAAAGGCGTTATCGCCCCAGGCAACTACCGATCCGGCATCAGTCAAACCTACATAGTGATACCGTCCGCCGGCAAGGGATACGATCTTCCCGTCCACGGCGGGAACGGTCCCCTCGCTTTTGGTGATATTGCCCCAAACGACTACCTCACCGTTTTCCAATAACCCGGCACAGGTAGAACCGGTGGCGGCAATGTCCACAACACCCGATTGAAGGGATTCGGGAACCGCAGCGTAAGCGGTCTTCTGCCCGCCGAGATAAACCACCGAGCCGTCAAAAGTTAAACCGATTAAAGCATCCGAAGTCAGAGCGACCTTTGCGATGGTGCCCTGGACCTCAGAAGAGATCATAACGTCGTTCAAAGCGGTATTGCCCCAATAGAAAACATAACCGTCCTCCATCAAGGCCACCGAGATCTGATAGCCGGCCAGCACCTGGACCACATTGCCATGCGCGGCAATATCGTTGGTGGGGACAGCGCACTGCTTCAGCCGGTCGTTGCCCCAGCAGAAAACCTCGTTGTTGTCATTCAGCGCGATCGCATGGTCATAACCCGCGGAAACCATCGTCACCTTCCCCATATTCTCCGGGATCTGCTCCATGGAAATGGTTTTGGAAATATCGGGATGACCCCAAACATAAACGTTGCCGTCTTTATCGGCGCCTACGCTGAAGGTAGAACCTGCCGAAAGGCTGACCGCGTTATCTTTCAAATCGCCGGGAACGCTGAGCAGTCCCAAGCCCGGACCAACATTTTGCTGGCTGGATTCCGCGTAGGAAAGGTCTAACGTCATAAAGGAGGAACCGATAAAGACCCCCGCAAACATCAAAACCAAAATCAAAACCGCGCCAACCGAAAGCTTGTTGGAAACAAAATTCTTGATTACGGTTTTAGAGGGGCTTTGCACCTGCTCCTCTTCAAAAATCGACTTTGCCTGTTTGCCGCCGAACAGCCTGCTAAAAAGGGAAACCTTGCGCGCCGTGTTTTTTTCTTTCTCGCTCAAAACATTCCCTCCTATTCCGTAATCCGTACTCTGGGATCCACTACACCGTAGCTCAGGTCTACCAGCAGATTACCCACTAAGCTGATAACTACATAGAAAAGCTGCACCGCCATAGCCAAATCATAATCCTGATTCATCAAAGCGGTAATATACAGTTTGCCCATACCATTGAGGCCAAACATATTTTCAATCATCAAGGAACCGCTGAAAATGCTTAAAAACCATCCAATAATCAAGGTGACTACCGGCAAAAGCGCATTTCTCCAGGCATGGGAGAAAATAACCACCTTTTCTTTTAAGCCTTTTGCTCTGGCGGTGCGGATATAATCCTGACCCAGCGCGTCGATCATAGCGGCGCGGACATACCGGGTCATTCCGCCCAAGGAGCCTAATGTCATTACGATCAGCGGAAGACATAGGTAGTAAAGCTTATCCCAGAAAGCCTCCCATGGCGTTCCCTGGAAATTGGGGGTGCCCATACCGGAAACCGGGAACCATTCTAACTTTACTGCAAAAATAAAGATACATACCAGTCCTATAATAAATACGGGAACACTGTAGCCTACAATGGTGGCTACCTGCACCCCTTTGTCAAATGCCGAATTCTTTTTCACCGCACAGAAAATTCCAAGAGGAATCGTCACGATCAAAGCCAGAATTACGGAGAAAACATTGATAAATATTGTATTTTTCATCGGATCCACTACAACATCGATGACGTCCTGTTTGTAGAAGGTAGAGAATCCAAAATCGCCGGTCAATATACCGCCCATCCATTTAACATACTGTACAATCGCAGGATCATCAAGCCCTAACTGATTCCGCACATCCTGATACATCCTTTGAAATTGTTCTTCCGACACCTTTCCCTGGAGATGAGCAATCTGCATCATTGCGCGGTCACCGGGAATCGCATTGTAAAGGAAAAAGAAAATAATCGAAATGATAAAAAAGACACATACAATATAAAAAAGCCTTTTTCCGATATACTTTAGCATTTGTTTCACCTGCCTTATCCAAAATCTGCGCCAAACCAATGCAAACGCAACAGGGATTTCCCCTGCTGCGTTTGCGAAATGGTTCATTCAATAGGAAATTTATTCAGCGCCTTCCACGTAAGCGTAAAGCAACGCGTCATATTCCCCACGATAACCGGAAACGCCTTCGTAACCCTTCAGCTTTTCGCTAAAGAAATCGAAGTACTGGTTAGAGTACAGGGGAAGAGCGGGAAGCAATTCATTCCATCTGGCAATAAACGCAGACCATTTCTCCAAGAACGCGTCGTTGTCAGAAGAATCGCAAAGGAGCATCTCTCTCGCCAAAGTCGCCAGCTCTTCGTCAGCAATATGCGAATAGTTGGAGGTGCTGCCAATCTGGTAAGCCAGGTTCTGATCATACACCGGAGAGGGGAAGTCAGAAGCCAGGTTGTACATGTTGTAGTAATCCTCTTGCAGGTTGTAATAATGACCGGTGAGCATCTCGTCAAAGGTCATAACAGTGCGCTCAAACTCAAAGCCAGCGGTGGTAACATCGGGATTTTCTACCAACATAGTAGCGATCATATCGGAAACCGAGTTGTTTTCCGAGCAAGCCCAGTTGATCTTAAGGGGCATCAGAGTGCCGTCAACGTCTTTGTAACGAACGCCGGTTCCGGAGTACTCGTTGCCGTTGGCATCCAAGGTCCATCCGCCCGCTTCCAGTTCAGCAATGGCGTTGTCCAGGCTGTAAGCGTAGGAGTTCAAGGAAGCGATCATATCGCTGGCGGCAGAGGTCATCCACATACCGGTGCCGTAAGGACCGTGTACCAGAGAACCGAAGCCCTGGGTGAACTGTTTGGCAAACTCATTGCGGTCCAAAAGGTACGCAATGGCGTGACGAACTTCCACAAACTGAGTGGGGCCGTTGTCGCAGACAAAAGAGATGAAGCCGTAACCGTTACGGTCATAAGAAAGGTACTGGGCAACACCCTCGTCCGCCATATCCAGACCTTCGGTGATGGTGGTACCATCCGCAACGCCGTGGAGCAGGTCAACAGAACCGGTCCGCAGCTCGTCCATCATGGTCTCCTGAAGCACTCTCTTATAGATGATGGTCTCGATGGAAGGTTTCTGTCCTTCGAAGTTTCCGAGCCATTCTTCATTGATCTTCAGCGTATAAGCCAAAGTAGTCGCGTCGTAGCTTTCCATAACATAAGGACCGGAGAACGCTTTCAGGTTCCATCTCATATCCTCGATGGTCTCGCCAACATGCTCCAGTGTAAAGTCGCCGGTAAAGTAGGCGCCGTTCCCATCATCAGCAATGTCGATATCTTCAGGAAGCCAACCCTTCATATACTCGGGGGATACCAAGAAATACGCCAACTCAAAGAAGTTGGGAACATATTCCGCCTTCATGGTGACAGAGAACGTATATTCATCAATCAGGTGCAGGCCGGAAAATTCCTTCGCAGGCTCTACGATATTTCCGTTGGCATCCAAGAAGTTTCCGTTTTCATCAACGACCAGATTGCCTTCCTCATCGGTGGCAATATTCTCAGTGCCGTTGTAAGCATCAAAGCCCTCAAAATAGTAACCGAGATCGCCCGTAGCGCCGGTCTCTACGATCAGGGGGCTGGAGAACAAAAGAACACCGCCCACATAATCCTTCGCGGTAATGGGATCACCATTGGACCATTTCAGGTTGTCATTCAAAGTGACCGTCATAGTTCTGGTCCCATCCTCGTTATCGGTAAAGGTATGCTCCTTTACGACAACCGGGTCAATGATGTACTCCGA
>CALWZB010000016.1 GCA_944385915.1 uncultured Clostridia bacterium
GGTAAAGGCGCGGAAAAAATCCGCTTGGGGAGCGGCTTGTTGTAATGCCTGTTCCACGGCGGTAATGCTCTTTCGCGCCTCAAGGACGCTGGTGCCGAAGCTGACACAAAGCAATGCGGTTTTCATAGGATCTTCCTTCCAATTTTATAATTTGACAGTTCCTCGGGGGAGCGAAACACGGGGATGGAAAGGGCTTGCGCCACCCTCCAAAGCAAAGGCAGTTCCAATCCACAGTGAGAAAGGAGTGGTTCGTCTTTAAAAATTTCCAAGGGAGGGCCGTCTTTTTTTAGCTCTCCCTGATGGAAAACGAGAATCCGGTCGGCCCATCTCCACGCAAAGTCCACGTCGTGGGTGGCGACCACCAGGGTAATGCCCTTTTGGTGCAGCGTATCCAGCGTCGTTTCCAAAAGAGCCCGCCCCGCCGGATCCAGATTGCTCGAGGGCTCGTCCAAAAGCATCATATCCGGCTCCATCGCCAGAATATCCGCAATCGCGACCCTTCGTTTTTCCCCGCCGGAGAGGTATTGGGGGCCCCTGTTGCGGTAAGAGGTGAGGTGTAAACTGTTGAGCGCTTCTTCTACTCTGCGCCGCACCTCTTTTTCGGGGAGCCCTAAGTTTATGGGACCGAAGCTGATTTCCTCTTCTACCGTTCCCGCCAAAAGCTGAACGTCCGGGTCCTGGAAAACGAGGCCGATGCTTTTGCGCAAGGCGAGGCGTTCCTTTTCCTTTTTCCCAACAGGCTGGCCTTTTAGAAAGATAGTTCCCCTTTCGGGAGTGAGGACTCCGTTCGCCAGCAGGAAAAAGGTGGATTTTCCCGCGCCGTTGCTTCCCAGCACGGCAATTTTTTCTCCTTCAAAGAGACGTACCGAGAGGGGAAAAAGAGCTTCTCTCTCTCCGCCGTCGTAATGGAAGGACACATTTTCAAAACGCAGCAGTTCATTCATGGCACTTTCCCCTTTATCATGTTAAAAACATACCGAAAGTCATTCCCGCGAGGGGGATACTGAGAAGACAGATCACCTTTCCGGTCAGCGGTTTTCGTTGCGTCAAAAAGGCGATCTTTCCGGTGTAACACCGGCTTTCCATCGCGTCGAAGCAATGCCCCGCCCGGCGAAAGCTGTTGGCGAGAAGCCTTCCGTATACAAGGCCGGTGGTGCGAAAACTTTTTAAAAGAGTGGCGTAGCCTAACCGGCTGGCAGCGGAATCCCGCATATCATGCGCCGTGGCGAGTAAAATGAAAAGATAGCGGTAGATCAGCATGCAAAGATCCAGCACCACCTCGGGGACATGTACTCGCCGGAGCACCCAAAACAGTTCGGGAAGGGGCGTTGAAAGGCTTAGAAAATATAAACAGCTCACCGCTCCCAAAGCTCTTGCCAGCACAAGTCTTCCAAGAGACTGGGACGCTTTCGTCACCGAAAGCCAGCCGCCGAAGAAAGGCAAGGAAAGCACCTCGTTTTCCGGTAAGACCCGGTAAAAATCCCAAAGCAAGGTCAGCGTGGAAAGGAGCAAAAAAGCGGCGGGAAGCCAAAGCAGGGAAAAATACTTTTTTAGGGGAATCTTCCCTGCGAGCACCGTCACCGCCGACAGAAAGCCAAACAGCAAAAGAGGCGGCAAGGGTGTTGGCGACGCGGTGGACAAGATCAGAAGAAGGACGCTGACCCCCGTTTTCCAAAAGGCGTTTTCTTCGCAAAGAAGAGAGCGCCTGGCAAGGCTGTCTATTGCGACGGGACCGTGGGAATGGTGCCGCCGGAAGAAAAACGCAACCGCCGCGCCCGCGGCGGTAACTGCCCCCAAAAGAATAGGGGGCAGTGTCTGAACCAATAAGCTCCAAAGGACCGCGCCTGTCAAAAGGGCAGTGATCACAGCGTTTCCTCCGTTTTTTCTTCCGCTTGTGCGCCGCCGTATTTTTTGCGCGCTACCAGATAGCCAAAACCATAAGCCAAAACGCCGACGCCGATCCCTGTCTGTACGCAGAAAAATAAGCTTTCCACCTCTCCGGGGAGCTCGCCGCCGATGAGCTGTTCCAAAATCGGGGTAAACCACGGCTCGTGTTCCTCGCCGGTGATCTCCGCGACCTTATCGCTTCCCGCGTTGTCGCTTCCGCCAAACTCCGCGCCCTTTAAGACGAAGAGAGGCCCTAACGCCAAAATCACTGCTGCGATGAGAGAAATCAAAACGATCTTTTTGTTGCGGCTCATAAAAATAACCCCCTTCTTTGGGTATTTAAAAGGGAAAGCTCGGGCTTGGCGTAGCTTTGAAGCCCGACCATGACCACCATCGTCAGAATACCCTCGATCAGCGCCAAAGGAAGCTGGGTGGGGGCGAATACCGTCAAAAATTCCAAAAAGCTCGCGCCGATGCCGCCTTCCGCGCTGGGGTAAGCGATGGCAAGCTGTAAGCTGGTGACGCAGTAGGTAAGCAGATCCCCCAAAGCGGCGGCTAAAAAGACGTTAAGTAATTTGGGAAAGCGAAGTTTTTTCCCGATTTGGTACAGGCCAACGGTAACGAGAGGACCCGCCACCGCCATGCTAAAGGTGTTGGCGCCAAGAGTCGTCAGCCCTCCATGCGCTAAAAGAAGCGTCTGGAATACCAGCACGATGATTCCAAGCACCGAGGTCACAGGAACGCCGAACAGCAAGGCGCCAAGGCCGGTGCCGGTCATATGACTACAGCTTCCGGTCACCGAGGGGATCTTGAGAGACGAGATCACGAAGACAAAGGCGCCGGTCATAGCGAGAAGCAAAAGGGATCTGCGCTGATTTTGGGTCAGTTTGCGCAGGGCGATCACTCCCGCCACGAGAAAGGGGAGACACAAAGCGCCCCAAAACACGCAAAACGCGGGGGGCAGGTATCCTTCCATGATGTGCATGCCATGTGCAGTCTGGGGTACACAGATCGCCAAGCTGACCATCACGGAAAGAGACAAAATCTTTTTTTCCGAAGATGTCATAAGGATTCCTCCATTTTGATATTCTCCCTTTTGGTGTTCCAAAAGGGGACGAGACCGGAGATAAAAGCTCCAATCTCGCATGCAGACGATTAGTCCGACCGCTGCATGGGTCCTGCACTTTGGCAGTATCTAATATAAGGCAGGTCTTCCGGCTTTGGCTTCCGCGCTTCGGTTTGCCTTCCCATGTGTACCCCACAGTGACGTATAAAACCGAAACTCAGCCATTACGGCGGCGGTCCCGCACGGGATTTCCACCCGTTTCCCTATTCTACCGGCATAAGCCGGTCACCTTATATTCGTGGTTAAGCCTGCTTTGCAGGCGAAACGCGCTATCGTGTGATTTGATACAGCAGCGCGTTGCAGATGGCGGCGGCTACATTGCTTCCGCCTTTGCGGCCTCTTGCCACGATATGGGGAATTTGGGTCTTTAAGATCATTTCCTTACTTTCCACTACATTGACAAACCCTACCGGCACGCCGATGATGAGAGCCGGCTGTAAGGCGCCCGCCTGGATCTGTTCATATAAAGAGACCAGCGCGGTGGGGGCGTTTCCGATCGCAAAGATGCAGGGCTTCGAGAGAGACGCCGCCCGTTCCATGGAGACAATCGCCCGGGTGATCCCTCTTTCCTTCGCCTCGGCGGCTACGTCCGGGTCAGACATAAAGCAATGGACCTCGCCGCCCAGCTTTCCAAGAATGGTTTTATTGATGCCGGCCCTGGCCATTTGGGTATCGGTTACGATATCACAGCCGTTTTTTAACGCTTCGATCCCTTTTTGTACCGCATGTTCGGAAAACACCAGGTTGTCCGCGTAATCAAAATCCGCGGTGGTGTGGATGGCGCGTTTGATGACCAGTTCATTTTCCGGATCCAGTTTCCGGTCGCCCAAAAGCTCGGTGATGATCTCGAAGCTGCGGTTTTCGATGTCCATAGGCTTGATCTGCTCCAGCATAACGTTTTCTCCTTCCCAAAATAAAAAAGGCCGGACAGCACAATGCTGTCACAGCCGGTTTCCTGCAACAAAACAGCCCCCGTATTCCAAAAAGTCCGTGGAAGGGGGACGACCTGAGCAGGTCTTCTGACTTACGTACTTTTGGTTCCCGCGATCCTGCCTTCTCGGATCACTCCAATGACCGACTTTCGTCGACGGATTGCGCGGATACGCATACAGCGGCGGTACCGTCCGGGAGTCCCACCCGGTTGTCTATTCTTCCTGCAGCCTGTACGGACGGCAGGACACTCAGATCCTTCTTTATTTTATCGACATCCCATCCATTTGTCAACTCTATTTGAAAAAAGAAAAGCGTTTTCGCTTTTTTTGTTCAAAGTCTTTTTGCCGTTACGGAAAGGGGTATTCCAAACGGAAGAAAAGGGATGATCCGGTTGACAAAATTTTTGGAAATTGCTATAATCAAAACAAATAGATCATCGTTTGAGTGCTGCTGATATCGTTTGGACTCAGCAGAGAATAGGGAAGCCGGTTAGAATCCGGAACGGTGCCGCCACTGTATGTGCGTAGGGCTTACACGGGACGAAAGTCGGTCATTGGACAACGGTTCCGAGAAGGCTGTGTAAGACCAAAGAGGCATAAGTCAGGAGACCTGCTCAATACGATTCTCCGTGCGCCTTGGGTATCAGGGTGAGCGGCGCTTGTTGTGCGCAAAAACGGCTGCGGCAGGGTTCCTGCCGCAGCTTTTGTTTCATAAGGACCGTTTCAAAGCCTTCGGGAAGATATAAGTCAGGAGCGTGAATCAGACTGTGAACATCGTAATGTCGGGCTTGGAGCATAGCTTGGCCCCTATCAGCCTCAGAGAGAGCCTTTCCTTTACACCGCTGCAAACCGGGCAGATGGTGGAGAAAATCTGTGCCTTTCCTAAGGTTTTTGGGTGTGTGCTCATCTCTACATGCAACCGCACCGAGCTGTACCTTTCCTGTGAGGGGCAAGAGGATCCGGGAAAGCTTTTATGCCTGGCGGCGGGGATGGAGTATACCCCCTACCGGGACGTGTTTATGACCTGCGCCGGGGAGGATGCGGTGCGGCATTTAATGGAGGTGGCGGCGGGGCTTCGTTCCCGGATCTTCGGAGAGGACCAGATCATCTCCCAGGTCAAGGACGCTCTTTCCATCGCCAGAAAGGTCAAAGGCACCGACAGCGTTTTGGAGACGCTGTTTCGGTCGGCGATCTCCGCCGGGAAAGAGGTGCGCACCAAGGTGCGTCTCAACGCGGTCCCCACTTCGGCAGCCAGTATGGCGGTAGAGCTTCTTTCGAGAAAGCTTGGGGATCTGACCAATAAAAAGGCGCTGGTGATCGGAAACGGGGAGATGGGACGTCTTTCCGCCACGTTATTGCAGCGGGCGGGGTGCGATGTTTTGATCACCCTTCGGACCTACCGGCATGGGGAGACGATCGTGCCTCCGGGGTGCGGCGTGGTGCCTTACGAGGAGCGGTTTTCCCATATGGCGGACCGGGATCTTTTGATTTCCGCTACCACAAGTCCCCATTTTACGGTGACGGTGGATGAGCTTTTGGCACTTTCCTCGGTACCGCCCCTTATGGTGGACCTCGCCATCCCGAGGGATATCCAGCCGGAGGTGGGAAATCTTCCCGGCGTTTCCCTTTACAATATCGACGATTTGGGGAGCTTTTTAGAGGATCGGACCATTCCTCCCAAGGTAGAAGAGATTTTAAACGCCCAAACCGAGAATTTTTATCGCTGGCTCCATTATAAGGATTGTCTCACCTCGGTGGGAAGCTTAAAGGAAGCTATAGTGGATCGGATCTTATCTACCAGAGAGATGCATGCCGATCTTTCGGAAGAGGAGATCGTGGCGCTTTCGGTCAATAAGACGGTGGATCTTTTGGTCACCGGTTTAGCGGAACGGATTACGTCGGAAAATCTGGAAAAATGCGAAAGTAAGATCCGGCTGCATACCACCGGTGTGCATTGACGAAAGCGGGAGAAACGTATGGATTTAAAGGAGTACCGCTTTCCGCTGTTTGTAGATCTCAGCGGAAAGAAAGTGGTTGTGGTGGGATGCGGAAAAATCGCTTTGCGCCGGATAGAAGTTCTTCTTTCCTTTGGAGCAGATGTCACCGTGATCGCGCCGGAATGTGAAAATGTCCCAAAAGGGGTCGTTTTTTTCCGCCGCCCGTATCAGCAAGGAGATCTCTCCGGGGCGTTTTTGGCGGTAGCCGCCACCAATGACCGTCAGGTCAATCGCAAGGTGGGAGAAGACGCCGCCAGGGAAGGGATTTTTGTGAGCGTAGCCGACCGGAAAGAGGAAAGCACGTTCTTTTTTCCAGCTATTTGCGCCGGAGACGGGTTGATAGCCGGCGTAGTTTCGAAGGGAACGGATCACAAAAAGACTGCGTATGCCGCAAAGAAAATTCGCGCCGTATTGGAGGAGTTGGAATGAAAAAAATTCGGATCGGAAGCAGAGAAAGCCGGCTTGCGGTGATCCAATCGGAGATGGTTATTGACGCGATACGGGCGTATGACCCGGCGATGGAAGTGGAGCTTGTGACCATGAAGACCACGGGAGACAAGATTTTAGACCGGACGTTGGACCAAATCGGCGGAAAAGGATTGTTCGTCAAGGAATTGGACGCGGCGCTTTTAGAAGAAAGAGTGGATTTTACGGTACATAGCAGCAAGGACCTTCCCATGGAGATCGACCCGAGGCTTCCTTTGGTGGCGTTTTCCAAGCGGGCGGACCCCCGGGACGTTCTGGTGCTTCCGGAAGGGGTAGATTCTATCGATTGGGAAAAGCCTATTGGCTGTTCTTCCCTTCGCCGCCAGCTTCAGCTTCGAAAGCTATTTCCTGAGGCAAAATTAGCTCCGGTGCGGGGCAATGTGATCACAAGGCTCAAAAAATTAGACGACGGGGAATACGGGGCGTTGGTGCTGGCCGAAGCGGGACTTTCCCGCCTTGGGCTTTCCCATCGGATCAGCCGTTATTTTTCGGTGGAGGAAATTCTCCCCGCCGCTGGTCAGGCGATTTTAGCGGTGCAGGCGAGACAGGGAGTGGACATTGCCTGTCTACAGGGGTTTGACGATAAGGACGGACGGGATTGCCTTACCGCCGAACGGGCTTTTGTCAGCGCCCTTGACGGCGGATGTTCTTCGCCGGTGGCGGCTTATGCCACTGTGGATGGGGAGACCCTTACATTGAAGGGCATGTATGTGACAGAAAAGGAAGAGATTTATTTTGAGACCGTTTCCGGCTCCAGGAACGATGCCGCCGCTTTGGGAACGGCGCTGGCGCAGGGCATGAGGAGGAAGTACCAATGAAGGAAGGAAAGGTAACTTTAGTCGGGGCAGGCCCCGGGGATCCGGAGCTTTTGACCCTGAAAGGGAAAAAGGCGATCGAATCCGCCGAGGTGGTGGTGTACGACCGTCTGGTGAGTCCAGCGATTTTGCGCCTGATTCCCGAAAACGCTGAACGCATCAATGTGGGAAAAGAGGCGTCTCACCATACCGTTCCCCAGGATGGGATCAACCGGATCCTGTTGGAAAAAGCCCTGGAAGGGAAAAAGGTAGTCCGTCTCAAGGGCGGCGATCCCTTTTTATTTGGCCGGGGCGGCGAGGAATTGGAGCTTTTGGCCGAAAACGGCGTTTCCTTCGAGGAGATCCCCGGCATTACCTCAGCGATCGCGGTGCCCGCTTACGCCGGAATCCCGGTGACCCATCGGGATTTCAGTTCTTCTCTTCACATCATTACCGGTCATCAGCGGGCGGGAAAGCCGTTAGATATCCAGTTTGACGCTTTGGTCAGGGCGAAAGGGACGCTGATCTTTTTGATGGGCGTCAGCTCCCTTTCGGAGATCTGTCAGGGCCTTTTGGAGGCGGGTATGGAAGAAAATACCCCCGCCGCCACCATCGAAAGGGGGACGACACCTTTCCAACGCACGACCTTGGCGACCGTTTCCACTTTGCCCGAGGAAGCGAAAAAGCGCAAGGTCAAAAGCCCCGCTATCATTATCGTGGGCGAGGTCTGTAACTATTCCAAGGAGTTTGACTGGTTCGACCATCTTCCTTTGAAAGGGAAAACGGTGGTGGTCACCCGGCCGAAAGAACGGGCGGGAACGTTGTCTTATCGCCTTCGCGCCTTGGGGGCTGAGGTGGTGGAGTATCCATGTATCGAAACGGCGCCGATGATTCCATGCGAAGAAATGGAAGAGGCCATCGCAAAGATCGGCGAATACTCCTATCTTGTTTTTACCAGCCCTGCGGGAGTGTCGGCACTGATGGAAATGCTTTGGCGCACCGGACGGGATGTTCGGGCGCTTGGGGCGATTTCCATCGCGTCCATCGGCCCCGGTACCGATCGGGAGCTTCAAAAATACGGTCTGCGGTCGGATCTGATCCCCGATGTATATGACAGTACCCATTTGGGAGAAATGATCGCCCTTCAAAAACCGGAGAAGCCGGTTTTGATCCTCCGGGCGAAATGGGGTACCGACGATTTGACTAACGCGTTACAGCAAGGAAACGTTCCTTACCGGGATGTGCGCTGTTACGAGACTCGGTATACCGCGTCCAACACCGACGAGATTAAAACCCTCTTGACCGAAGACACTTTGGTGACCTTTACCAGCGCTTCTACGGTAAAGGGCTTTGTCGCGGCAATGGGAGAAGAAGCGGACCTCTCGAAAGTGATGGGGGTCTGTATCGGAAAGCAAACCGAAGCAGAAGCGAAAAAGCATCATCTGCGCACTGCGACCGCCAAGAAAGCGACC
Source organism: uncultured Clostridia bacterium (assembly GCA_944385915.1). Lineage (GTDB taxonomy): Bacteria > Bacillota > Clostridia > Oscillospirales > Ruminococcaceae > CALXGT01. The sequence goes on from CALWZB010000016.1 coordinate 8,695, forward strand.
ATGGATGCGCTGATCGAAACGATATTGGAAGGAGTATCCTTATGGAATTGACAAAACGTCCCCGCCGTTTGCGGGATGGCGATACGATTCGCCGGATGTGCCGGGAAACGAGACTTTCCCCCGATAGCTTAGTGTATCCGATTTTTGTAGACGAGAACCTTTCGGGAAAACGGCCTATTGATTCCCTTCCCGGTCAGTATCATTACGGATTGGATACCGTGACCGAGGCGGTCAAGGAATGTATCGACGCCGGAGTCAGAAGCTGTATCCTTTTTGGTATCCCAAGCTATAAAGACGCGGTGGGTTCCTCCGCATGGGATCCGGAAGGGGTGATCCAAAAGGCGATCCGCATCATTAAGAAAGCTTATCCCGATTTTTATGTCATCACCGACGTTTGCATGTGCGAATATACCGACCATGGCCATTGCGGCGCCCTTTGCGGCGAAAAGGTAGATAACGACGCTACCCTTGAACTTGTAAGCAAGGTCGCTCTTTCCCATGCCGAAGCGGGCGCCAATATGGTGGCGCCTTCGGATATGATGGATGGACGGGTCGCGGCGATTCGGAAAACATTGGACGAATGCGGATACCAGAATATTCCCATCATGGCCTATTCCGCCAAATACGCCTCCGCGTTTTACGGGCCGTTTCGCTCCGCCGCCGGTTCCGCGCCTTCTTTCGGGGATCGGAGAGGGTACCAGATGGATCCCCATAACCGGAGAGAAGCCATCAAGGAATGTGCTTTGGATGTAGAAGAAGGGGCGGACATCATTATGGTGAAGCCGGCGCTCTCCTATCTGGACATTATCCGGGAATGCTCCGACCGGTTCGATCTTCCCATGGCGGCTTATTCGGTCTCCGGCGAATACGCCATGATCAAGGCGGCGGCCAAAGAAGGTCTGGTGGACGAATACCGGATCATGTGTGAGTCGGCGCTTTCGGTTTTCCGAGCGGGCGCGGATATTTTGATTACCTATTACGCCAAGGAGTTAGCAAAAGCGATTCAAAAAGGAGATATTGGATAATGGATCATTCGGAAATGTTATTTGAGCGGGCAAAAAAGGTCCTTCCCGGCGGGGTAAACAGCCCGGTGCGGGCGTATCGTGCGGTAGGATTAACGCCTCGGTTTATTTCGAAAGCCGACGGGGCGTATATCTTCGACGAGGACCAAAACCGGTATATCGATTACGTTTGCTCCTGGGGGCCGATGATTTTGGGACATAACCATCCCGTCATTCGGGAAGCGGTAGAAAAAGCGGTAAAGGACGGCCTTTCCTTTGGCGCATCCACCAGGCGGGAGGTGGAGATCGCCGAATTGATGATCCAGATGGTTCCGGGGATCGAAATGGTCCGTATGGTCAATTCCGGCACTGAGGCGGTGATGTCCGCTCTTCGTCTCGCAAGAGGGGCTACCGGCCGGGACAAGATCGTCAAGTTTGAAGGTTGTTACCATGGCCATTGTGACGCTATGTTGGTAAAAGCGGGATCCTCCGCCGTTGCGGAGGACGGAAAGCCCAGCTCCGCCGGTGTGCCAAAGGATACGGCGAAGGATACGTTAACGGCGAAATACAACGATTTGGCGAGCGTCCAGACCTTATTTGACCGGTACCCCGGCGAGATCGCCTGTATCATTGTGGAGCCCGTGGCGGCGAATATGGGTGTCGTGGGACCCAACCCGAGATTTTTAGAGGGACTTCGGAAGATCTGTGACCAAAACGGCGCCCTTTTGATCTTTGACGAGGTCATTACCGGATTTCGTCTCGCCAAGGGCGGCGCGCAGGAATACTTTAACGTGAAGGCGGATCTGGTGACCTTTGGCAAGATCATCGGCGGCGGCATGCCGGTGGGCGCCTACTGCGGCAGCCGGGCGTTGATGGAACAGGTCGCGCCGTGCGGTCCGGTGTACCAGGCGGGGACCCTTTCGGGAAACCCGGTGGCTATGGCGGCGGGTTTTGCCCAGCTAAGCTATTTAAACGATCACCCCGAGGTGTATTCTGACCTTTCGGCAAAGGGAACGAAGCTTGCCGAAGGGATGGAAGCGGCGGCGAAAAAGGCGGGCGGCGTTCGGATCAACCATATCGGAAGCTTAGTGGCGCCCTTTTTCACAGGGGATTTGGTGGAGTCCTTTACCGACGCCCAAAAGAGCGATTTGAAAAAATACGCCGCTTACTTTGAAAAGATGTTAAAGCGGGGAATTTATCTCGCGCCGGCCCAGTTTGAAGCCATGTTCCTTTCAAAAGCCCATACCGACGCTGACATCGCGGAAACCATCCAGGCGGTAGAAGCGGTATTTTCGGAGCTGTAACCGAAACGTTTATTTTACGCGTCTTGGCGGAAATTTCGCCAGGCGCGTTTTTTACCAAAACAGTTGACAAATTATGGGAAATATAATAAAATGATTAAAGAATGACGGAAATCAGCTTGACAAAATGTGATACTTGGAGCGTTGAAATTGAACGGGATGCGGATCGATTTTGTCCGGCTTTTCCGTAAAAAAAACAAAGGAGGAAAATGGTATGAGGAAAAAGAAATGGCTCGCGGCATTACTTGCTTGTGCCGTAGCCGCGACAATGCTTCCTATGACAGCATTTGCGGTGGATGACACGGTGGAAAATGCGAAAACTTTTAGCTTTATCGGCGATGAGACAACACAGGCGGATATAGACGCTGCCTGGGGTGAGGGTGCTGTTTTGTATACTTCCGAAGTGGTCGAAGGAGAAACGGTATGCACCATCAAGCTTTTGAAAGATATCGTTATGGCTGCGGGAAATGATGTCCGGATCGGCGAGTATCGGGAAAACGGTCCCGAGCTTCCCCAGATGATCCTGGATCTGAACGGTTGTACTATTACGAGCCAGAGCATCGGTTTAATCAATAACGGTGATCTTATTATCCGCGACACCTCTGAAGCACAGACGGGCGGTATCACCTATTCCACTACGTCGGATAAAAGCAGTTTGGTGGCGATTTCTCATTACGGCGGTCTTCTGGTGATCGAGGGCGGCACCTTTACTTGTGAGAGCGGATATGCCTTTACCGGATATGTGGCGGCGGTCAGCACGAACGCGGATTCTACCACACACATTATGGGCGGTACCTTTATTAGTAATTCTAGTGCTGTACTTTCCACCGGCGATACCATTGTGTATGGCGGTACTTTTGAAGCGCCTTACGGTATGTATGCAAAATCCCAGAATGATGTTCCGGGAACCATTACCATTCCGGAAGAGTCTACCGCTGAGGTAAACGCGACTTCGTTTGCGTTGGTGATCCAGCGGGACGGTGAAACCGACGGTCAGATCATTGTAGAAGGCGGTACGTTTAACGCACCGAAGGTGGTTGGCGGAGTAAGACAGCCGGATACCGCAAATAACGTTACCGTCGGCGGCGGTCAATACAGCGTTGATCCTACCGGATATACCGGTACGTCCCCGGTAGCAGAACTGGTTTCCGGCGATCAGAGCCAGGGATTTTTTGTCGGATCCGCTATTGATGACGCAGCAGCGCAGGCGAACGAAGGAGACCGGATCGTCGTAAAATCGGGCGATGTCGAGATCGAAAATGTTCCTGACAAAGTATTGGTAGAAAATCAGGGCAGTGGTACGGTCAACGCCAATGGCAATTCGGTGGCACCGGGTGAAACGGTAGAAGCCCATCATTACGTCAACGGCGTTTGCACAGACTGCGGCGCGGTTGACCCCAATTATACTCCCGCTATCACCCCCAGCGTTCCCACTATTACCCACTCTGACGGCTGGGAGCAAAACCGCAACGGCGAATGGGTATATTACCAAAACGGACGCCGGGTAAGCGGCTGGATCGAGGTAGAAGGGATCTCCTACTACTTAGAGGATGACGGCGTTATGGTCACCGGCTGG
>CALWZB010000017.1 GCA_944385915.1 uncultured Clostridia bacterium
GGAGATCAAAAAGATCGTCGCTTTCATTGAGGAGATCAAAGCGGCGGTAGGAAAAGAGAAATTTGCTTTCGAGTCCAAGGAAGTTCCCCACGAGCTTTTGGACGAAGTGCTGGATGAATTTGGCGACCAGTTCAAATACGCTCTCGACACCGATGACAAGAATATCAGAGAAGAGCGGCTTCTTCCCATTAAGGACGCGATCCACGAAAAATATGACGAGGAGCAGGGCGCTCCTTTGATGGACGAGGTCATTTACAAAGCCCAGAAGGTCATTGTTCGCCGCTGGCTTTTGGATGAGCAAAAGCGGGTAGACGGCAGAGGTATGGACGAGATGCGCCCTCTTTCCGCCGAGATCGATCTTCTTCCCCGGGCGCATGGTTCCGGACTCTTTACCAGAGGCCAGACCCAGGTGCTGACCGTTGCCACCTTAGGGCCTATGGGAGATGCTCAGATGCTGGATGGGTTGGACGAGCATACCGAGAAGCGGTATATGCACCAGTACAATTTCCCCTCTTACTCGGTAGGCGAGACCAGACCTTCGAGAGGTCCGGGACGCCGGGAAATCGGCCACGGCGCGCTGGCGGAAAAAGCGCTCATCCCGGTACTGCCTTCGGTGGATGAGTTCCCTTATGCCATTCGTACCGTTTCCGAAGTCCTTTCTTCCAACGGCTCCACCTCCCAGGCTTCCATCTGCGGTTCTACGCTGGCGCTGATGGCGGCGGGCGTTCCCATTTCCGCTCCGGTAGCGGGAATTTCCTGCGGCTTGATTACCGAAGGGGACCGCTGGATGACCATGGTGGATATCCAGGGGCTCGAGGACTTTTACGGCGATATGGACTTTAAGGTAGGCGGTACCCATAACGGTATTACCGCCATCCAGGTAGATATCAAGATCGACGGTCTGACGCTGGACATTATCAAGGAAGCTTTTGAGAAAACCGAAAAGGCGAGAAAGTATATTCTGGATGAAGTTATGCTCAAAGCCATTCCCGCGCCGAGAGAGGATGTCTCGAAGTACGCGCCCAAGATGGTTTCTACCACCATTGCTCCCGATAAGATCCGCGAGGTCATTGGTTCCGGAGGAAAGGTGATCCAGAAGATCTGTGCGGAATGCGATGTTAAGATCGACATCAGTGACGACGGCAAGGTCTTTATTTTGGGTGTGGACAAAGACAATGTGAACCGCGCTCTTTATATCGTGGAGACCATCGCCAAAGATCCCGAGGTGGGCGCCATCTACAAAGGAAAAGTCACTCGTCTGATGAACTTTGGCGCTTTCGTGGAGATTGCTCCCGGAAAAGAGGGCTTGGTTCATATTTCCAAGCTGGAAAACAACCGTGTCGAGAAGGTAGAAGACGTTGTTAGCCCCGGCGACGAGGTTTACGTTAAGGTCATCGAGATCGACTCCCAGGGACGGATCAACCTGTCCCGGAAGGATGCCATGAACGATCTGGCGAAAAAAGGAAAATTAGACTAAGGGAAAAGACGGAAGCGCCGCTTCCGTCTTTTTTGCAGGAGGGACCAAATGATCGCACCAAATAAACGAAGAGATCTTATCTTTGATCTGGATGGAACGTTGACCGATTCGGCGGAGGGAATTTTGCGCTGCGCCCGCTACGCGCTGCAAAAGCTTTCCCTTCCCTTGCCGCCTGAAGAGACGTTAAGGAAATTTATTGGGCCCCCTTTATTGGGAGCATTCACCGATCTTTGCGGACTGGATCAGGAGACGGCGCTGCAATGTGTCTACTGGTATCGGGAGCGGTACAGGGAGATCGGCTGGTTTGAAAATCGGGTATACGACGGTATCCCCGAGGCGCTTCGTCAGCTGAAAAGCAAGGGGAAGCGGCTTTTTGTCGCCACCAGCAAGCCGGAACCCTTTGCCATCCGTATTCTCGAAAAATTCGGGTTGGCGCCGGATTTTGACCTCATTGCGGGGAGCCTTTTAGACAACAGCCGAAGTCAAAAGGCGGAAGTTTTGACCTTCCTGATGGAAGCGGCTTCCATCTCTCCCGACGACGCGGTGATGATCGGCGATCGGTTTTACGATGTCAACGGCGCCAAAGAGGTAGGACTTCCATGTGTCGGCGTGCTGTACGGCTTTGGAGATGCCAACGAGCTTTCCGAGGCGGGCGCATGCCAGCTTGTCTCCACGCCGCAGGAGCTTGCCCGGTATTTTGAATAGAAAAAAGCCTTCCGTGTCTTGCACGGAAGGCTTTTTTTACTCTAACAGTTCATAAGCCAGATCTTCCCATTTTAGTTGGCTTTCTTCACTGGTATCCGGCGGCAAAAGGGCTCTCGCCACCAGCATCAGATCTTCCGAATCGATATCGGTGCGGCGAAGATGGGCGTAATCGCCGTCTAATTTTTCCACAATGTAGTAAAAAGGTCCTAAGCTCATATTATTCCTCCGAAACAGATTTTAGTATTTTTGCGGGGACACCGCCTACCGTCGTATTGGCGGGAACATCCCGGGTTACCACTGCGCCGGCGGCGACGACCGCGTTTTCCCCGATGGTCACACCGGGGAGAATTACCGCCCGGGCGCCGATCCATGCGTTTTTTCGAACCACTATCGGCGCGGGGTAAAGGTTTTGGCGGTCGCTTGGCGCAGCGCCATGATTTAACGTGGACAAGATCACCTGGTGACCGATCAAAACCCCGTCCTCCAGTTGGATCCCGCCATGATCCTGAAACGAACAGCCTCCGTTGATAAATACGTTTTTCCCTACGGTGATGTTTTTCCCGAAATCGGTGTAAAACGGGGGAAGAAGGCAAAAAGACGGGTCCACTTTTTTTCCCGTCAGCCGGGAAAAAAGAGCCTGCACCTCTTTGGGGGAATGGTAGCCGGCGTTTAAGTCGGCGGTGATCTTTAAAGCCTCCTGACTTTCCCGGCACATAGCGTCGTACGCTTCGGTACCCGCGAGGATGGGCTTGCCATGCTGTAAATGGCTTAAAAATTCCGAAAGCTCCATAGTTCTCCTTTACTTCCGCTCTCCCACATTTCGATACCGTTCCTTTTGCTCTTTGAGATCCGGGATTTGTCCCGGTCCCGCGGCGCAGGTTTTGATCTCGGTGGAATGTTCCAACTTTCCCGCGTAATATAGCCGGGAACGGGCGATCTGTTCCTTTGGGAAAGAGACGAGAATCTCCCTATTTTCGATGGAAAGGTTGCCCGAGATCCCGCAAACGGGACATTCTACCTCGGTGCCCCGGTGCGTGACCTCTAAAAGCTCGTTATGGCATACGGGGCATACGCCCTGCTTGTCTCCCCGCCAGCGGGTACGGCTTTCCTCGTCTTCGGCGCTTAACGCTTCGGCGATATGCTGACCCAGTTTTTTCATCCGCTCCATCACCGGGATGTTGCCCAGTACATGCTCATAAGCCATCGCGCCGTAGTATTTATAGGCGTCGATCACGTCGATCCCCATGGACATGGTGAAGGCATACATGGTAGGCAGAGAGAAGGAAAGCCAGTTTTCGGTCATAGCGCCTCCTACTGTAACCAGAGCGCCCACCCGTTTTTTAAAGCTCCGCTCATCGGGAAGCTCGCTTTTGTCTTTTTTGGCGGCAAGGCCCTCTTCGTAACAGGTCTTGCGGAAGGAAATATCGTGGGATGGACCGATCCGGTCGCAAACCACCTTAAAATTTCCCGTAGGAGTCATCTCATAGACGGGGGAACCGATGATGACTGCGTCCGATTCCATAAGCGCTTCGTCAATAATGTGAAAATCGTCCTTGAGGGGGCAGCATCCTTTGCCTCTTCCGGTAATCATTCCCACCACACAGGAGATACAGCCGGTACAGATATGGATATTGAGGTCGTCCGCCCGAAGAAAGCGGATGGTGTGGCCCGCCTTTTCACATTCCAAAAGGGCTTCCTTGATCATTACCTCGGTATTGCCAAGCTTTCTGCCAAAGGAGATCCCCAAAACATTTTTCTTTTCCATAGCTTCTCCTTTTGGTTACGCGATCTCGACGGTGCGTTCTTTCGTCCCTTCAAGGGGCACCGGGATGTAAGCAGTACGCACTGCGACGGTGAGCTTGATTTGATGGGTGCCGGGAGCGAGACCGCCGTCTTTGGCGACACGAACGATCAAAGGCTCTCCATATTCCCATTTATAGCTGGTGACTGTTTCCGCTTCTTTTAACGTAAAGTAGTCGATCCGATCCAGAGAAACCGAGATGCTGTCGTCGGGGATCATCTCGCCGTCTACCGTGACGTGGACATATTCCATCATAGAAAGAGGGATCCCTCGGTAATAGGTGATATTGGTCTCAAGCTCAAAGCCGGTGACCGTGCCGTTTTCCGTCACATTGGCACAGCTGTCCTTTAAAAATACGTTATTGTCAAACATCAGTTTCCCTCCTCTCCCTGGATCTCTTTCAAGCATTGCTGAATGTATTTCTGGTTGGCGGCTACCTGCTCCTTTTCCACCGTGGGGTGGCCGGGAAGGGTAAACCGGTTTCCTTCATACTCGGTGGCCACATAGCCGTCGTAACCTTTGCTGTGAAGATACTGTAACAATCCTTTAAAGTCGATGGAGTATTCCGGCCCTTCCTTTGTCATCTCGTACATTTTCAGATGGATATGGCGGACATAGGGCATATATTCGTCCAGCACCGTAAAGGGATAGCACTCATACCCGTCGCACAACGGCCCGAAAATATGATCTTCTCTGGTTTTCATCGTCGCCACAAAGGCGTCGGGAAGCTGTCCGCCGTTTTCGACGATCTGCTTATGAAGGTCCTCGCCTTGCTCATAAAGCCGGTCGCAGTAATCGAACATTTCGGGACTTGCGCCGTTTTGGAGCTCATATTCCCGCACTACCCGGGGAAACCGATGGCAGAAAATACTGGTATCGATCACCAGACCGACGTATGGAGAATTGAGCCGCTTCATTTCCCGAATAAACGAGGAGGTCGCTTCGATATCGAACGCCATCCCCGCATGGACCTCTAAAGCGATGGTCACATCGTATTTTTCACAGTAGGGGAGCAGGGGCTCGATCACCCAATAAGGAACCATGGACACCAGCCGGATCAGGTGCATACCAAGCTGATTGGCCAGCTTGATCTCTTCGATCAAAAGATCGATGCATTCCCGTTTGGTGAGGGTTCGGTTTTTGTAAAGGTTGGTGTTTAAAAAAACGTCGGCGATCACCGGGGTGAGGTTTGTTTCTTTTAGCATTTGGTGCCAGTTTCTCAACGTTTCCTCGGACGGATGGGGTGCGTTTTTCAGCATCTGGTCCGGAAGGATCTCAACACCCTGGGCGCCGCAGTCTTTGACAAAACGCAGGATATCGTTTAGCGTCATCTTTTTGGTGAGGTATTGGTCCTGCAAGCTGTATAAGCTGACGCAGGTTTTGATCTTGGACATCGCTTTTCCTCCTTTGTTACAGGGTACACACCCATTATACCATTGCAGACGGCTTTTTTCTACGGGCGTTTCCTTGCCGTTTATACCAAGATTTTGGAAAAAACTTTTGTGAAAAAGCGCATGGATCCATCTGTTTTGAATTTACAAAGGAAAAAGAGCTCCAAAAAAGCAGTCTCCGGTTTTTATTGGGAAACTGCTTTTTTTCATTGAATCAGGCTTTCTTTACCGGCTTTTTCTCCTTTGCGGTTTCTCTGATCAGCTTTAAGCCCAGCAAAAGCACTGCCGGCATATAGATGAGCATAGGGTACTCATACCGGCAGTAGGCGCCGTTGGTGGGGCCGGTGATGAAGATCAAAAGTTGCACCAGCATGGGCATACCATACAAGAAGCTCACAAAACTCTTTTTCCGAAGGCTGTAGACCAAAAAGAGGATAGCCGCCCAGGTATATAATGCCGGAGTATTCAGGATGGACAGTCCCGGAAGGGTAAAGATCCGTTCCCGAAGCAAAACCGCGTTGTCCCGAAGAGAGGACAGGCTCTCCGGCATAAAAAAGTCGGTGCCGCAAAGGTCATTGACCTGTTCCATCTTGGTTTGGCCCCAGCCGTGGCCGAAATAGTCAAACCGTTCCTCTCCCGGATAGAAATAGATATAATAGTTGTTCATGGTGGCCTGGATATAAATATCCGGATATTGGAAGAGCATTTCCAGCCAGGCCTTCATATAAGAGAGAAAGCTTTGCTTATCGCCATGGAAGGTGGATTTAACCGGGTCGGAGAGATCCGGGTCGTATACCTCGCCAATAGTATCGTAATCCAATACGCCGTCGATGGCGGCGATCTGATCTTTGGTCAGCTCGTCTCCTACATCTCGGACACACCGGGCGGTTTGCTGGAAGGGAACGGAGAGCATCTCCCGGGGAGAGCCGGGCTCTACATCCAAAAGGGGAAACAAAACAGCGTTGAGTCCCAAAAAAACCGTGGCGACTACGCCAAGCCCCAGCACGGCGGCCTTTCGAAACGGACGGTAAAACAAAGCAAGAAGAAGGGTCAGCAGCAGAATATACTGCCCGTCGTTTCGCATCAAGATCATGCCCGCCGCAGAGATCCCAAAAAGGACATAGTCCCTTTTTCGCTTATTTTCGCCGTTACGGAGCAGACGGAAGAACAAAAGATAAAAAAGGACCAGAAACGAAGTGTAAAGGATATCCTTGATCACAATAAAAAGGTAGGGAGAGATCCTTGGATGGATACAGTAGTAAACAAGCAGGGAAACGGAAAAAATCCGGTTTACCTTCAGCTGCACCAATGTACGCATCAGATAGGCGATCACCAAAAACAGCACTGTCATTTGGGTGAGACAGTACAAAAAGATCCCGAAATTATCATTTTGGATCCACTGTCCAATATGGCCGAACAACGAAAGCAAAAGGGTATGGGCAACGGGATGGTGATTGGTCAGGCCGGTCAGTCCCATCGCTTGGGGGAATTGGGTGGGGGTGTCCCCCATAAAGACCGCCGGATAAAACCAGATCATGTTGGGGATGTTCACCAAAGTCAGCGTCAAGAAAGTGACTCGCATAGGGGCGCGGTACAGCGCGTCGCAGTATTTGGAGAAAAGAGGCTGGATCGCTCTGACCAGGCGAAATCGACTGACGCTCGGTTTACCGGGAAATTCTTTAGTGATATCGACCCGGTCCGTGAACCGAAACAAAAACGTGATCCCAAGAAGGAACAAAAGGTACCAGAAAAGGCCCTGGATCAAAGAAAAGATCCCGTCTGCGAGGCTTCCAAATACCAGATCCCAGCTGTCCGTTAACGCAAAGGAGCGACCAAATACCATAAAAAAGGAAAAGAGCAGCGCGGTAAAATGACATAAAATCCGGGAAAGCCGGCTCGATTCTGCGGCCGGCTTCTTTTTATTCACAGTCATTCTTTCAGTCCTCCGAGGATTCGGGCTTGTCCTTTTTCAAAAGCTGTTTTTGAAGCATCCCGAGCAAAGACAGGCGGAATTCAAACTCCCGTTTCTCCTTTTGGCGGATAGAATCCAGCACCATGCCGTTAAAGAAGGAGAGAAACGCCGCCAAAGCGGTAAATCCGCAGACGATGAGGGTAGGAAAATGCTCTACCAAACCGGTTTGACGGTAAGGGATCCAGACAAAGGGAATAAAAAACGCAAGATCCAAAATCAAAAGAAGCGCGGTGATCCAGGAGAAAAACCGAAGGGGCTTATAATTTTTAAAGAGGCTGAAGATGGTGCGAAGAACCTTAACGCCGTCCTGGACAGTATTCAGCTTCGATTCGCTTCCCTCGGGGCGGTCTCGGTATTCAATGACCACATTTTCCAGCGACATATTCATAGAGATGGCATGGATGGTCATTTCGGTTTCGATCTCAAAGCCTTTCGAAAGAACAGGGAAGGTTTTGACAAAGCGGTAGCTGAACGCCCGGTAGCCTGTCATAATATCCTTAACGTCGCTTTTGAAGATATGGTTGATAAAAAAGCGGACCAGAGAGTTGCCGAAGTTATGGAAAGGACGCTTATTTTCTTCAAAATAGGTAGAGGAAAGCCGGTCCCCAACCACCATATCCGTTTTTCGGTTTAGTACCTTTTCTACCATCTGAGGTGCAAACTCGGCGGGATAGGTGTCGTCGCCGTCGGCCATAATATAACATTCGGCGTCGATCTCCTGAAACATTCTCCGAACGACATTACCCTTGCCCTGCTGGTATTCGTAGCGGACGACGGCGCCCGCTTCTTTCGCGAGGGCACTGGTGGCGTCGGTAGAGTTGTTATCGTAAACATAGATGGTCGCCTCGGGGAGGGCTTTACGAAAATCTTCTACTACTTTTTTTACCGTTTTTTCCTCATTGTAACAAGGAATCAGCACAGCAATCCTATCCATATCTATCCTTCCTTTCGGTGTGGACATCAAAGCTTATGAAATCGGGAAATCCATTCTATAACCTATTTATTATAGCATACTCCTATTTATTTTGCAATAACGAAAAAAGGGGAAAAAGAAAGAAAACGGTGGAAAGGATGGCGAAGATCTGGTATGATAGGAGTTAGAAAAGGAGGGGATATCATGGGAATCGAAGACCGGAACTTATTTATGATGTGTTCCAGGCTAAACGGCAAGGCGCTTCGAGATCTGCCCTATGGGTATACCGTTCGAAACTGCCGGAAGGAGGAATTTTCCGTTTGGTGCAGATTTCCCTTTGACAGCCGGAAAGATCAGATCCAATACTGCTCATATATGGAGCAGTATTTTCAGAATGTGTATGCGCCAAAGGGAGAACGGTTTTGGGAATGCTGTTTATTTGTTTGTGACGAAAAGGATGTTCCGGTGGCGACAGGATTTCTTTGGGAAGTCTATGAGAATGTGACCACGCTTCATTGGCTTAAGGTGAAGAAAGAATATGAGGGAAAAGGGATCGGCCGGGGGCTTTTGACCTGTCTTTTGGGAAATCTTTCCGAAGACCGGTTTCCCGTTTTTTTACATACCCAGCCGGGAAGCTTTCGCGCCATCAAGCTTTACAGCGACTTTGGATTTTCTTTGTTAACTGACTTATGGATCGGTAACCGGAAAAATGAATTGGATATGGCTTTGCCATTTTTAAAGGAAAAGATGACGTCTGGCGCTTACCAAGGGCTTTCCTTCGCTTCAGCACCGGAAAGCTTTTTATTGGCGGCTCGCTCTTGCCCCTTGGATCCGTTTTAAAATACCGCCTATCTTTGAAATGTGAAAGGAAGGAACGCTATGCTCCAAAAGACCGACTTGACTGTCGGCCCGATTACCTCTACCATGCTGCGATTTGCTCTGCCGATGATCCTTGGCAATTTGCTTCAGCAGTTTTACAATGTGGCGGATACCTTTATTGTGGGACAATTTTTAGGAGCCAATGCCCTGGCGGCAGTAGGCTCCTCTTATACGCTGATGACCTTTTTGACGTCTATTTTGTTAGGACTGTGTATGGGAAGCGGTGCGCTGTTTTCCATTCGTTTCGGTCAGGGCGATTTTGACGGACTTCGAAAACAAATCGCCCTCTCGTTTGTTCTTATCTTTGGCTTTACCGTGATCTTAAACCTTTTGGCGTTTCTTTGCATCGATCCGATGATGAGGCTCCTTTCAGTTCCCTTGGAGGTATATGACCTGATGCGCCAATATCTCCTTATCGTCTTTTGCGGTATTGGAGGCACTTTTTTATATAATTACTGCGCCTGTTTTTTGCGGGCAGTGGGAAATTCCTCGGTACCGCTGTTCTTTTTGGGGATCGCCGCCGTGCTGAATGTTGTTTTGGATGTGGCGCTGGTGGTGGGGATCCCCTTTGGAGTAGGCGGCGCCGCGTTTGCTACCTGTTTTGCTCAATGGGTATCGGGTATCGGATTATTTTGGTACAGCTTGAAAAAAATGCCCCGGCTTCGCCCACGAGCCGGAGATCTTTGTTTTCATAAAGAAAATATCCTTGAGATCAGCCGCTTTTCCCTTCTGACTTGTATGCAGCAGTCGGTTATGAACTTCGGTATTTTAATGGTCCAGGGTTTGGTCAACCGCTTCGGAGCCGTAGTGATGGCCGCTTTTGCCGCCGGAGTCAAAATCGATTCTTTTGCTTACATGCCGGTACAGGATTTCGGAAACGCTTTTTCCACCTTTATCGCACAAAATTACGGGGCGGGAAAAACCGAGCGGATCCGAAAGGGAATAAAAAGCGCGGTGATTTGCGCGGTCAGCTTCTCCCTTTTGGTGTCGGCATTGGTTTTTGTATTCGCCAAACTTCTGCTTTTGCTTTTTGTTCAGGCGAAGGAAGAAGCGATTCTCGCCGAAGGGGTACGTTATCTTCGGATCGAGGGCGCTTTTTACTGGGGGATCGGAGGACTGTTTCTTTTATACGGACTATACCGGGCGATGGAGCGTCCGGGAATGTCTTTGGTGCTGACGGTGATCTCTTTGGGGACACGGGTAGCCCTCTCTTATCTTTTGTCTTCGGTCCCCGCCATAGGCGTTGTGGGGATCTGGTGGAGCGTACCCATAGGATGGATGCTCGCAGACGCGGTGGGGATCCTTTATTACCGAAAGCTCCAAAAGGGAAAGCACCGAAAACGGGAATAGGGGAAAGAAAAGAGGATTCTTAAATTCCTCTTTGTGTTTTATTTTAGCTCCTTCTTTTGGAAAATCACATAAGCGGCGGCGACGCTGATCACCGCTATCAATAAGAACCCCGAAAGATAAAATACGCCCCAAACCGGCGGCAATTCGGTAAAGGTGTCGATGCGGAAGGTGGGACCCTGGACCAGATAATCCATCAGGCTGGCGCCCGGAGGGCTGATCCGGCTTCCCGCAAGTACAAGGCCCACATTTCCTACTCTAAAAACAATGGCCATTGCCAGCGCGTAAAAGGTGGAAGCCGCCGCTCCCCACAGGGGCTTTCCAACAAGGAAAAGAAAGGGGACAAAAAACGCGGCGATACAAATCCGTTCCACCAAAGTCACCAGCGGGACCCGCACCAGAAAGGCGATGTCATCCGCGTACAGATATCCGGAATAGATATCCGGATGGGCCCAGAAATTGACGGAAGCGGCTACAAAGGGAATGAGCGCGCTCGCGGCGATGTAGATCACTGTTTTGACAAAAAAGATCTGGGAGCGGGAATACCCGTAGCCGATCAGCTCGCCCATCTTGCCCCGCTTGAGATCCATGCTGATCATCAGCGAAAAGATCGCGCATGTCAAAAGTCCTACGCCAAAATGATCATAGGTTTCAAAATAGATGGTTTTCCACAACGCCCGGCACTTTTCTTTCATCAGTTCCGGATCGCTGAAACTGTATAAGTCCTCATAGTACTCCCGATACTGCTGCCCTAAAATTCCCTGAAGATCGGAAAACAGGTAGAGAAGATCCTCGTAAGCGCAAATCAAAAGGGCGATGGTCAGAATCAAAAAGCTTAACCGGCGAAGGGTTCGGTAACACTCCCCTTTAAACAGATATTTCATCCGTGATCCCTCCTGTCAATGCGTTAAAATACTCGTCTAATGTCTGGCCTTTTCTGGTGAGACTTTCCACCTGGATCTGGTTTTCCGACAGCATTTGGGTGATCTGTTTTTCGTCCCATTCGCCCGATTGGATCTCGATATGATCCTCGCAAAGGGCTACCTTTTCCAAAAAAGAGCCAAGGACCGACGCCGCTTTTTCGTTGTTGGATGTAACAAGGGTAAAAGATATAGGACAGCGGGCGTCCAGCGTCTTTTGATCCATCTGCCCGATGATCCGGCCCTGATACAAAAAGACAAAATCCGTCGCAAGGCCGTATACGCTGTTTAGACTCTGGGAAAAGATGAGCGCGGTACAGCCCCGCTCTTTGAGGATCTCTTTTATGTGATCCCGAAAGGACCGGATGGCGCGGATGCTGAACCCTTTTGTGGGCTCATCCAGCACCAAAAGCTTGGGCGATCCCATCAAAGCGGCGGCGACGCCGTAAAACCGCTTCATCTCGTCCGAATAATCCCGAAGTTTGGTTTTTAACGGAGTGCTGAGATCTACCTTTCGCAAAAGCCCCTCGTAATCTTCGTTTTTGATTCCTCGGGTATAGGCTACTGCTTTTAAATTTTGCTTGGCGGTAAGGTTGCCGAAAAAAGTGGGCTCGTCGATCAAAAAGCCCACATCTCTCCGCGCTTTTTGGAACTCCTTTTCGTTTTGCGCGCCAAAAAGAGAGAGGGTTCCCTCATCCGGTTTGGTGATCCCGGCGATCAGCCGCACCAACGTCGTTTTCCCGGCGCCGGTCAAGCCTGCCACACCGTAGACCTTTCCTTCCTGTAACGAAAGAGAGGCGTCCTGTAACGCCGTTTGTCCCCGGTACCGTTTGGTGAGATGGCTGCATTCCAGTATGTTCATAGTGAGCCTCCCGTCAGAATAAAAATAACTAATTTTTTGAACTTATCTCCTGTTATATTATTCATTTTATCATAAAACAGTGATGTTGTATATTAGTTATTTAACCAAAATGGATTTTGGAAAATAAGATATTCGTCCAAAAAAGGCAAAGGCGCTGCGAAATGTTGCGTCGGTTTTGGTTAAATAACTTTTGAAAAACCATTGACAAGGAAGCTGGGAGATAGGAAAATAAAGGTAAAAGCATATGGGTCCCGAGACAAAACGCCGATGCTTTCCAATAACCTATAAAGGAGCGATCGTTATGTTCCATCGCAAACCTGTTGTCGCCATCAGCTGTTCCAGCAATAATCAGCCGCTCAACGGTTCGCCGGCGCGCGCCATTCAAAACCCGATAGCTTACTCCAATGCCATCGCGGCGGCGGGAGGCATCCCGCTGCTTTGTCCGGAGTGCTGTGTCGGGGAATATCTCTCTTTGTCCGATGCTTTGCTTTTGTCCGGAGGGCAGGATCTTTCGCCCTCTTATTACGGCGAGGAAGCAATCAACGATTCGGTGCGCTGTGATCCTTTGCGGGACCGTTATGAGATGGAGCTTTGTCAGGCGTTTTTATCCGAAAACAAGCCTATTTTGGCGATCTGCCGGGGATTTCAGCTGTTAAACGTCGTCTTGGGCGGGACGCTGTATCAGGATCTCAATGCACAGCTGGGGTTTGTCCACTTTGAGCCATCCATCCGCCATCCCTTTTTTGCTAAGCCGGATTCGGTTCTTTACCGGCTGTACGGCGAGCGTTTTTTGGTCAATTCCACTCATCATCAGGCGGTGCGGGAGCTTGGCGAGGGCTTGCGGGTCACAGGGCAGTCTATAGAGGGGATCGTCGAAAGCTATGAGTCCGAAGATCCAAACCGGCTCATCTGGGGGACGCAGTTTCATCCCGAGCGGCTCACCGGCGCACAGTGGGATGACCGGACGCCTGATTTTTCCCGCTATTTTGCGGCGTTTTTAGAAGAAGTTGGGAAAAGAGCATCCGCAAATATCTGATCGCGAAAAAAGACTATTTTGATTCTACGCAGTCTTTCCCAAAATGGGAAATGCAGTTTCTTTGTGACCTTTCAAACGGAAAACTCCCGCAGCTGGTGTCCAAAACGGACAGCTGAGGGAGTTTTCTGCTGTAAGGGTCATTTTAAAAAAGGAGGTATTTTAGTCGGGGATATTGACGGCTTCGTCGGATCCTTCTTTTGGCACCAGGGTATAAATGCTCCAAAGGTAGGTTCCTGCTTTCGGATCGGACGCCAGTTCCACCAGCAGAAGATCACGATCCGCCAGCAAAAGGAATTTCTCCGCAGTTAAAGGCAAATAGAGGATTTGGTCATATTGCTCGTTGATGTTCCAAAAAGCGCTTGCCTTGGGAAAGAACAAGTCGTCCCACTCTTCATCCGTATAGGGAAATGTTTTCCATTCCCACGAGGAGACTTCCATCCAATTCTTTGCGCCGGTATGGGAGTTGACTGTTTCAAAACCGTCATCACTGATACGGTAAAGAAAACCGGAGTCTCCGTCTATGGGCAGGAAGGAGCTGAGGGGATTCATATAAAGACAGGCATCGGATCGGTAGGTGGTTTGCAAAACCGGTAGGGAAGACGCTGTCTCTTCTGAAAGGATCTGCAAACCGCCGTCTTTATATATCAGATAACCGGTTTTTACGACGTCACCTTTCTTATCGGTGCGGAAGATCTGCTTTTGGGCTATCAGCCAGCCGTTTTCCATACTCAGGCTGTAGTCGTATTCCTTGCGGTCTTGCAGAGTGTAGCTTGTGCTATTTGCGTAGTCATAAACGATGATTCGGTCATCACCGATGCCGGAGCCAATGGTTACAGTCGAGCAAAGCTCCGGTAACCCGTCGCCGGTAAGATCGGCAAAAAAGACGCTCCAGATGGGCATACCGGTGTAAAGAGGCGTGATGGTGTCACCGGTAACCGCTTCCACCTTTTCGGGGGTCCATCGAAAGGTCACATCCGGAAACTCCGGAATATTGGCTTCCATTCGTCCGTCCCACTGCATTTCCTCTGGGTTGTCGAAATAATCAAACCACTGTTCTGTTGTGCCCCTGTTAGTAAAACTAAAATCAAGTATTAGCTCTCTCGCGGTTTCCGGATTAGTGATAGGATAGCTGAAAGAAGGTTTCACACCATTGTCAACCCATATCTCAGAGAAATCAAAAGAAAAATGCAGGTGTAAGTTATCATTTATAGTAATGGTAAAGCTGTGATCCCGATTGCTATCCCTGCTTTGAGAGATCGAATTGCGGCCCACCCTGATTTTGCCCATCGTTGCAATAAAACGGTTGATGTCTCCATCGTTGCAGGAAACAGACTCGCTGTTATCTCGGACAGTCATTGAGCGGACATCGCTCAATGCAGCGCTCATGTCAATTTCATCAATCGTCCATTTGGTAAGCACTGTGCCTGCCGGATTGGACACTAAGACAACGGCCAAAAAGATGACAAGCAAGAACGCAAAGGTAAGGAAAATCCGTTTTGGCTGTTTCCAATTTGCCAGATTCCGAATACGGGTTTTGGTGTTGCCTTCGCCGAATGCCAAAGGCATTCCGGAAACCATACGCCTACCGGTGGATAAACCGAGCAGGGATGCGGCATAGTCCGCCAAGATGCCATCCCCCATTTTTTGGATGACCGCCTCGTCACAGCTCATTTCCATATCCTGACTTGCCATATAAAACGCGACCCACACCAGCGGATTCCACCAATGGACACAGAGTGCGGCAAAAGCCAGCAATTTTACGATATGATCCCGTCTGTGGATATGGTGTTTTTCGTGCATAATGATGTAGGGCAATTCTTTTTCATCCAAAGAGGATGGAAGGTAAATGTTTGGACGAAAGAGCCCAAAGACAAAAGGGGACGGGATTTTATCGCACAGGTAGATGTTGTCCCGAAGCCAGACGGCGGCGCGCCGTTTTTGATACAGCCGCACATATGACAGGGCGGCATACAGTCCCATACCCGAAACGCCCGCGATCCAAATGTATGCGGCAATTTCCGTAATCCCGGTTTGAGAAGCGGCTGTTGAGGGTATTTGACTTGGGCTTTCCAATGGCTCGCTTGTATTATCAGAAGGGGAGACAGAAGGCTGTGTTTCGGTAAAAAGGGGTGTATCCGGAATGTATTCGATTTGATTGGTAATTTTGCCGCTTTCGGTAATGGGGGTATCCAACAGCGAAAACAGGGAAAGGGCGGACCCGATAGATACGGGACACAAAAGGCGGAAAAGCACCAACCCCCAAAGGCTGTAGGAAATGATCTTCGGCGCTTTTTTCAAAAGAAGACGCAGCAGCAGGACCACAAAAATGACTACACTTGCGGTCAAACTCATATTGAGCAGTTTGGAAAAAAGGGCAAAAAGGAGCATTTTGTCACCTCCGCATTCCGTCGATGAGTTTTTTCAGCTCTTCGACTTCGTCGTCTGAGAGCTTTTTCCGCGTACCAAATGCGGCGATAAAGGCGGGGAGGGATCCGCAAAAGGTTTCGTTTACAAACTCTTCGCTTTTCATCCCGTAAAATGCTTCTCTTGAGATCAGGGAAGTGACCGTCTTATTTTGAAGCTGGAAAATCCCCCGCTGGCACAGCCGCTTTAAGACCGTATAGGAGGTGGTCGCTTTCCAGTGCAGCTCCTTTTCCGCCATTTGAATCAAATCTTTGGAAGCCAGCGGCTCATGTTTCCAGATCATATCCGCAAAGCGGGATTCCAAAGTACCCATTGTCGGCATAACCATTCTCCTTTCTTCTACATGGTGTAGACTACAATTATTCTACACCATGTAGAGGATTTTGTCAACAGGTATTGGCACAAAAAACCACCTGAAGGAAAAATCCAAAAGGTGGTTTCTTCTTTATTGTTTTCTGGGCTTTCAGTCAGGGGGTTATGCTGTCAGTTATTTTTTCCCCCAATCGCTCATACTGCCGCCTTGAAATTCCACATGGCCGCGGAAGCCTTTCACAGGTATCGCATTTAAGGCTCCATCCAGTTTCTCAAATTCATCCTTGGTGAGCACGACCTCGCTGGCTTTCAGGTTTTCCAGAATTCTCCCTTTGTTCTTGGAACCCGGAATGGGGACAACATTGGGATACTTGTAAATCATCCATGCAAGGGAGATCTGCGCCATAGTCGCATTCTTTTGGGAAGCATATTCGGCCAGCAGATCCAAAACCGGTTGATTTCCGGCGATATTTTCACTGGAAAGCTGGGGAACATACTTTCTTACATCGTCCGGGTGGGAGAAGTCGGTATTCTGCGTTACCTTGCCGGAGAGAAGGCCGCTGGCTACTGGTGAGAACGGGACCAGACCAATATGGTGTTCGATGCAGTAGGGAATCACTTTTTCTTCGCTGCTGCGTTCCAGCATGGAATAGATATTCTGAACGGCGCTTAAGGGAGTGACGGCCTGTGCTTTTTCGATGGTATCCACATCCACCTGGGACATACCCCAGCCGCGGATCAGCCCTTCCTTTATCAGCTGCCCCATGCCTTCCGCGATATCTTCCACAGGTATATTCCTGTCCACCCGATGGAGATAATACAGATCCACATAATCTGTTTGCAGCCGTTTTATGGATGCTGTCAGATGATCTTTCAGCATCCGGTAAGTGCCTTTGCTTTTGTTTTCCTCCACATTGGCATGCATTTTGGTGGCAATAACGATCTCTTTTCTAAAGTCTTTTACCGCCTTGCCAATCAGGATCTCATTATGACCGATGCCTTGCAGGAGAGGACTATATGCCTCTGCTGTATCATAAAAGGTACAGCCCGCATCGTACGCTGCCCTTATGGCATCAATGCTGCTTTGTTCATCCGGGATGCCCCCATATCCATGGGAAAGTCCCATGCAACCCATGCCGATCTCTGACACTGCCAGGTGGTTTAATAATCTCTTCTTCATACATATAGCCTCCTCACTATTTTAGATTTTACCGTTTTGAAAGAAGTACTACCGTCTCGACCATTGTCTCACTTTCCAAGGGCAACTCTTTCACTTCTGTCCCATTCACTGGAACGGGGAAGTTGAAGATAATCTTCCTGATCCAGTTGCCGTCCGGCTGCTTTTCCGGGAACAATTCGATCCGCTCAATGAACGCCCGCATGAACTCCTTCCGCTCCACTTCGGAGGCTGCTTCATAGACCTGATCGAATGCCAGCAACAGGCGGTAGATATTATCACCCGAAATTTTCTCCTGCCGGATGCTCCGTATCTGGCTTTGCACATCGTCAATCTGGACTTCAATCTCATCTATTGCGCCATATTGCTCGTCATAGCGGCGCTGCAAATCAGAAATTTTCCGGTCATAATA
>CALWZB010000018.1 GCA_944385915.1 uncultured Clostridia bacterium
CAGCCACTTTTTTTCCACATAGGGAGCGATCGCCCGGACGGCGATGCCCACTGCGCCTACAAAGATCAGGCCGTCCGCCGTTTCAAAGGACCGCTTTGTCCAGTCGTTTAACGAGAGAGGTTTTTTACACCGCATCACCTCTCCCCCCAGAGACTTTGCCAACGTATTCGCCAAAGAAAACCCTCGGTCGGTAAAGGCGAGAAAGGAAAGCTTCATATGGATACGCCTCCTGGGCAGCATATTTATTTGGTCGCTTCTCTGAATTCTGTCGTAAAGGTAGGATCGTAAAGGCGGCTTCTTTCATAAGCGGAATCGAGAAAATCGCCGATCAAAAGAAGGGCGGTCTTTCGACTGCTTTCCTCTGCGCCTCTCTTTGCCAAGGTTCCTACCGTACAACGCACCACCTTTTCGTCGGGCCAGGTGGCTTTGTAGATAATAGCGGCGGGGGTATCCTCTTTTTAGCCCCCGGCAAGCAATTCCTCCTGTACCTCGTTTAACAGCCCGGCGGACAAAAACAGTACCATGGACGCCTGGTGCTTAGCGAGAGAGGAAAGGGCCTCCTTTTCCGGCACCGGGGTGCGACCCGCCATACGGGTGATGATAAGGCTTTGGCTGACGCCAGGGAGGGTGTATTCCGCGCCGATGGCCGCCGCTGCGCCGCAAAAGCTGGAAACGCCGGGGGTGTCGTCGTAGGAAATGCCCTTTTCGTCCAAAGCGTCCATCTGCTCCCTAATAGCGCCGAATAAGCTGGCGTCGCCGGTATGAAGACGGACGGTAGTTTTCTTTTTCTCTTCCATGCGGTACATGACGTCCAGTACTTCCTCTAACGTCATTTTGGCGCTGTTATAAATGGCGCAGCCTTCCTTCGCCATATCCAAAAGGGCGGGGTTGACTAAGCTTCCCGCGTAGATGATGCAGTCGGCTTCCTTCAACAGCGCGGCGCCGCGCAGGGTGATAAGGTCGGGGGCGCCGGGACCGGCGCTGACAAAATGGATCATAACGGTTACTCCTTTACAATAACGGTGGCAAAATAGCCCGAACCGGCTTCGGGCGCTTTTTCTTTCAGGTTGGAAAAGACCTGCTCATCGGGAAGGCCGCAGTTTTGGACCAAGGCGCTTTTTTCCAGACTCGCATATTCGTCAATGGCGTCAAGAACGCTCGGCATCTGTTTTCCCGATTTCATTAGGATCTTGGTTCCCGGCCAGTGGAGGGCTTCGTTTAAGTCCGAGCTTCCCGGGGCGATATGTAAGGGGGTGTTCATCTCGGTGAGGCTGATGCCCAAACGGGCGGCCACGGCGCAAAAGCTGGGCACACCGGCGATCATCTTCGCCTCATATCCTCTTTTTTGGACCATTTCCATTAAGTAGCAGTAGGTAGAATAGATGGAGACGTCGCCCAAATTGGGCATGGCCACATCCTGTCCCTGTCTGAGATGCCGGCAGACCTCGTCTACGGCCTTTTCGTGGGCGGCGTGCTGGACCTCAGGATCTCTGGACATAGCGAAATGCAGCGTCAAAATAGTTTTATCCGAAATGTCGGCGGCACCCTTGACGATGTCCAAAGCCAATGTGTCTCCCCCCTTGGTTTGGGGACAGGCCAGTACCGGGCACTCCTTAATGATCCGAAGGGCCTTTAATGTTATCAGTTCCGGATCGCCGGGGCCGACGCCGACGCCGTAAAAAATACCTTTTTTCATTTCCATGTGTCAGTGATCTCCTTTGCTTGGTTGGTTTGCCCTAACAGGCCGTAAACGTTGGAAAACAACACCGCGCCGATTTGGTATTTTTCCCGAACCCGATGTTCCAAATGCTGTTGAATCGCGATCAACAGGCTTTGCAGCACCGGATCTCGAAGACCTTCTTTGTCCAAAATATCGATGCATGCGTCGGTGGTGGCGGCTGTCATCAGCTTTTTGCAGGTTTCTTTGCTTGCCCCACATAAGGCGGCATGGGCGCAAAACAGCTCGGTGCGGCAGTCGGCGTACCGGGAATGGGTGTTCATAATCCCTCCCGCGAGCTTTACAAGCTTTCCGATATGTCCCACCAAAAGGACACGCTCAAAAGGGTAAGTCGCCGCGATGTCCAAGGCGTCGCCGATAAAGTTGGAGCATTTGACCATGAGGATATGCCGGCTCGCCAGATGATTTTGGCGGAGAAAATCCTCGCCGTAATTGCCCGGCGTCAAGATCAAGTCTTTTTCTCCCAAAGTGGCGGTTTGGCGAAGCTCTACCGCGATGGTGTCGATAAGCGCCTGCTCGCTCATAGGCTCTACAATGCCGGAGGTCCCAAGGATCGACAAGCCGCCTTCAATTCCGAGCATAGGGTTAAAGGTCTTTTTGGCCGCCTCTTCTCCGCCGGGGATGGAGATGACCGCATTTAGTCCGCCTTCATACCCGAAATCGTCGCAGGCTTTTTGAAGCTGTTCTTCGATCATCCGCCGGGGCACCCGGTTGATGGCGGCAAATCCCACCGGCTGGTCCAGCCCGGGCTTGGTCACCCTTCCGATTCCTTCTCCGCCGTCGATAAAAATGCCGGGACGATCGCTTTTTTGCACATACGCTTTTACCGTTAAGCCGTGGGTGATATCCTGGTCGTCGCCGCCGTCTTTGACCACGCCGCAAACCGCGCCTTCCCCTTCTTTATCGAGAAGGGCGGGAGTGACGGTTACTTCGATTCCTTTGGGCGTCATCAAAGAAAGGGTATCCGCTTTTTCTCCCGAAAGGAGTAAAGCCGCCGCACCATACGCCGCCAAGGCGGCGCAGGTCCCGGTAGTATAACCGCAGCGCAGGTCTTTTTGACCGCTGCGGATAAAATAGTTTAGTGCCATAACGTTTCCTCTTTCCGTTTATAAAAGGGCTTTGAGATGATCTTGATACAGCTTTTGTACGCCGGGAAGCATTCCTAAGCCCTCTAAGATACAAGAGACCGAAAAACCGTCAAAGGTAAGGAGGCTTTTCCAGCTGTCTTCGTCTTCTCCCGCCATATCGTTTAAAGCGTGGTCTCCCGCCACCAGCATCATAGGAGCCAGGCACACTTTTTGATAGCCGCCTTCCTTTAGCCGGGAAACTATTTGGGAGAGGTTTGGCCAGCCCTCCACCGTGCCGACGAACACGTCCTTTCTCTCCAGAATGTGAAAGATTGTTTCCATCGCTGGATAAACCACATTGGAAAAATGAGAGGTGCCGTGGCCCATAAAGACCAAAGCGCCGTTTTCCTCTTTGGGAAAACGTTCCGATAAGATCTGCGCCAGCGCCTTAAGATCCTCGGTACAGGATAACAGCGGCGTTCCCAGCGTCAGTTTTTCAAAACGGTTCCTGGCGTCCCCGGTACTTTTCTTTAAGTTTTCATATTCCAGCCCGTAAAGAAGATGGGTGGGCTGGACAATAACCGATTCGTAACCCATTTCCGACAGATGGGACAAGGCTTCCTCGACGCTCCATATGCTTTCCCCCTTTGCCGCCAGATGACGGCGGATGGTGGGACTGGTAAAGGCGCGGAAAAAATCCG